>JAYWEH010000255.1:0-11406 GCA_043780025.1 Deltaproteobacteria bacterium | reverse complement strand
CGAGCTGCCTCCCGCGTCAGCGCCACACAGGCAGCGGACGAATCCGCTGGGCCTCGTCGAGGCTGAGCTCGCGGCACGAGCCATCGGGCTGCACTCGCCACCAGGACCGATGCGGAGGCTTGCCGCCCCAGTCATCGCAGACTCGCACCACGACGCCGGTTTCGTCCTCGTGAAATAGGCTCGTCATGCCCGCGATCAACGGCCTCGCCGAGTAGCCGTAGACGAAGGCTCGTTCGGCGATGCGCTCAGCGTTTCGCCTTCGCTCTGCCTCTCTCGCGCGCCGCCGCAGATACCGGAAGATCATTGGGGCCTCAGGTTAATATGCCTGCGCCCCGGTTCGTACACCAGGCGCGGCATTCAACGAGGTCGACGACGATTAGATCGGCTCAGACACCGCCGAGATCGTCGAGATCTACAACGGTGGCGTCGTGCCGATCTCGCTGGCAGGCCACTCCCTGGCATTCGAATATGCGCATCAAAAGCACCTCGGCCTCCGGCGTGATGAGAATCGCTCGGACTGCTTCCCGTACTTTCACCCGCGTGCCCGCCACTGCAACACCGAACCTCCGCCGCACGTCTAACGCGGAAAACCTCTGCTGCAACGAGCCAGAAATCGAGCGCGATTCGTGACACTCGACAATCTGTACATCTAGATGTACATTATATAAATGTCGAAGAGCTACACGGTGGCTGACGCCAGAGCGAAGCTCGCCCAGATCGTTGACGAGGTCGAGGCCGGAAAGGAAGTCGAGCTCACGCGGCGCGGCAAGAAGGTGGCCGTGGTGATGTCGGCGGCCAGGTACGCCCGGCTACGCGGAGACCGCGTGGCGTTCATGACAGCATATGAGACCTACCGGGGAGAATACGATCTCGAGGAGATTGGGGTCGAACCGGGATGGGCCGATGAGATGCGTGACCGCAACGTCGGCCGAGACGTAAAGTTGTGACCCAGTTCTTGTTAGATACGAGCACCGTGTCGGCCGCGCTGTGGAGAGAACCCGACCCTGGAGTGCTCGCGCAACTCAGCAAGCACGGCGGCGAGTGCGCGATCTGCGCGCCGGTATGGCACGAGCTGCAGTTTGGCGTGCGCCGCCTGCCGCGAGGCAAGCGGCGCTCGGGCCTGGAGGCGTTCCTGGAGGAGGTGGTGAGAGCCACGCTCCCCATTCTTTCCTATGATGAGCGAGCGGCGGAGTGGCACGGCGAGGAGCGCGCCCGGCTAGAGCGCACAGGCAAGATGGCGCCGTTCGTCGACGGGCAGATCGCTGCCATCGCCGTGACTTCGGGGATCCCGTTGGTGACTGCGAACCCAACCGATTTCAAGTGGTTCAAGGGACTGACAGTGCACAATTGGGTCGGCGGCGCGAGCACCTCGTAGAACCAGACGCTGAACGCCTACACCAGAACGCGGTCCCCTGAACGGTCACGCGAACCAACGTGCAAACAGGGCGCTCCCCAGGCAACCGAGGATCACGCCGACGTGTGCCGCGCCGCGGTGCTCGAGCCCAACCCCGGACTGGCGGATGCGCCTGAGGCACACATAGCCGAAGTACACGGCGAGCGGAGCAAGGAACGCCAAGCCCAGAACGCCCAGAAACCCTAGGACCGCCGCCCGAGTCGCTAGCTGGCGGATCTGCTCGGCAAGCGGCACGGACTCTTCGGCCGCCGGCGAATAGGGATTGAGTTTCTGAGTCACGCGACCAGTGTACGCGCGCTCGAGTCCTGATTAAATCGGAACAATGCAACCCGCCTTGCTCGCGTTGATTCTGTGGGGAGGGAGCAAGCTGCTCCTCGGGGGCCCGCTGGTTCTGATGCACTGGAGTCAGCAGCGCCTGCGCTCCGTACCGGCTCCGCTATTTCGGCGGCGAGAACCCGTACCCGGTAGGACCCGCCTGCGCGAAGCCGGAGTCGGACTGGTCGTTTGCTACGCGTTGTGCGCGGCGACGCACTACTTCTCCATCCGCGCGCAGGCGGGTACCAGTCTCACGCTGAACCCTGTCGCCGGAGGCCCCGCTGAACGAGCTGGACTCTTGCGGGGCGATCGCGCCCGCAGTGTCAATGGATCGCCAGTAAGCACTTTCGAAGAGTTTCGAGATGACGTGATCGAGACCCCTCATCCCGTATCGATCGAGGTGGAGCGGGAGGGACGTTTGGTGCGGTTGCACGTTCGCAAGAACGAGCAGAACCTGATTGGCGTCATTCCAGAGCCAGGAGCGCCGCTAGGCGTAGGGGCTGCGTTTTCAATAGCGGTCGTCAAACCCGCTATCGTCATCGCAGACTGGCTGAGCGCTCTGGGGCCTCTAATCCTTGGAGAAAAAGTGGCGCTGTCCGGCGCGACCGAGGTGAGGATGTTGGCGTCGGCGGGGCGGGCCGCATTCCTGCATATCTTCGCATTGCTCGTGACGCTAGATCTGCTCGCCATCTCGCTCATCCACACCGTGGTGCTGGTCGCCGACACTCGATCACGGCGGCGCTACCAAGCGACGCTTCCGAGCTCCACGACGTCATGACTTCGGAGCTCTAAGACGCGCGCGAGCGGCAATCCCAGGCGTTGCGCGTCGAGCGCGTCGGAGCTATCGTTGGGGGTCCGAGCACGAGAGGGGCCCATGGTAAACCTGAGGACAGGCGCGTATCTCATCCCATTGTTGATCGCATGCGAGGCGGCGGTCGGCGACCCACCGCAGGTCCAGGGCGGGAGCGCGGGCCAAGGCCGGGGTGGCGGCGGCAGCAACACGGGCGGCAGCAGCGCGGGCGGCAGTAACACGGGCACTGCGGCGTCGAGCGGCAGCTCGAACATCGCCGGCGGGAGCGGTGGCGAAGGCGGCTCCAACCCGGGCACATCCGGCAGCAGAGGCGATACCGTCGAAGACGCGAGCGCCCCGGACGTGGGCGTCACTGACGCGAGTGATGCTGGCCCGCTCGACGCCGATGCGGGTGTCGACGCTGGCGGGGCGGCGGGGGGACCGAGCGGAGACGCGAGCCCCGCTCAGGTGGAGTGCACGCGGGAGTGTGTGCGCCGCAGCGATTTTTGTGAGGGCCACAATGACTGTCAGCCGGGGCAATATTGTGCCGGCAGCTGTCTACCGGGCGCGGCTCTGCATCAGCCTTGTGCGTCGGGGAGCTTCTGCGCCGCAGGCCTCGTATGCGATTCGAACCTCGGAACCTGCGAACCGTTCGACAACCAAGCTGACTGCAGTCTCATTTCCCCGCGCCCCTGCGCTCCGCCCGAGGTCTGCGCGCGGACCCCGCTCGATGCCGTGCCGCACTGCCGATTGCCGGCCGCCCAATTCGACTATTGTTTCTTCGGTGAAATCCCCTGCGAGCCCGGGCTCTGGTGCGATACCTTCTTCGAAGACGGGGTGTGCCACCCCCTCACCGGCCTAGGCCGCACCTGCATCGCCATACCCTGCGTGTCGGGGGCAGACTGCACCGACTTCGAATCCAGCTGTGGGGAGGACATTTGCATAGAAACTCGCTGCGCGGAGATGCCCGGTGAAGGGCTCCCGTGCAAGGCCGACTGCTATTTCGCCGATGACTGCACGCGTTGCGCCTCGGGCCTGTCCTGCGACCAGGAGATCTGCCGCGCTCTCGCCGAGCTCGGTGACGACTGCTCCGAGCGGGTGTGCGGCGAAGGCCTGCGCTGCATCGACAGCCCGACCGGGTTCTGTGATGCGCCCGACGTTCCCTAACGGCTCGAGTTGTCGACGAATGCCTCCCTTGGCCGCTCGCGTGAATTCTGCGTTGCGCTGTTTCTAGCAACTGCGCGCGGCGCTGGCCGATGTTCGTTCGTGACCACGCGAACAGGGCAGCAGACCTCACTCCAACTAGAAAATCGCCATTGGGGGTACAGAGCCGTGTTCGTCTGCATCTGGCTCAGTTCAGTGGTCACCGCCCTGGGCAATCCGCAGTTCGCTTCTTACCCCCTGAGCATGAGCGTCTGCCTCCTGGTAGCCGTCGCGCGCCGCGTGGCCGTTCTCGACTTGGTTCGGCGACAGATTGCTGTCCGCTTCGGGTTTATCGTGCCGATGCTGCAAACGAGCGTGCGCCCCCTCGAGCGCTGCGAATGCATCACGATCCGCCTGGGAGCGCTCGCCCCCCCGACCGATCCATCCTCCGCCCAGCCCACGTCGGGTGGAGCCGACAGGACCTACGAGGTCGTTGCGTATCGTCTCGGACATGGCGATTGCCTCTGGCAATCCACTAACTACCTCGAAGCCCGCTCAGCCGCAGAGCAAGTGGCCAAGCTCATGGGCGTTGGTGTCATGGACGAGGTCATGGGCTGCGGGTACCGCGAAGCCGGCACGCTCGCTGAATCGCACGTCGCGCGCATTCGCCGCCAGGCTGCTCTCGCACCAGTACCCGGGATTCGGACGAGCCTGTCCGCTGAATACGCAGATGGCAACCTGCTGATTGAACTCCCGCGCGCCACGATCCGGCCTCAGCCCATCCCCCGAAACTTCCTTTGGTGGTGCTGCGGCGGGGTCATGTACGCGTTCATCACGGTACTCACGTTGCTTCAGCCAGGGCTGGGCGGCCCATTCGCTCCGGAGGCACCCTGGTGGGTAGATCTAGCAAGGGAAGCTTGGCCCATCCTCGTCGCCAGCGTGTTTTTCGCGTGTGTTGTCCTTCCCAAGCTCGTGCGTACCGAAACGCAAGTGCGAGTGAGAGCCGGGACTTGGGGACTCCAAGTCGACACTCGCGCTCTCTTCGGAACACGATCGCGCAGAATCAATGCCACCGATCTGCGATCGGTGAACGTAGCCCGAGCCGCAATCCCACCCTCGCCTCCCCACAACGATACCGAGGCCGTGGTCGCGATCTCGGACACGCAACTGTTAACCTTCGGAGTCGGTTGCACCCGAGCCGAACGGGAGTGGCTAGCGCTCGCCGTCCAACACGCCTTGGTCGGTCATGGCGTGATCGCGCAACGGCGCCGCTCGACGTCGTAGTACCTCGCCTCCGGATCAGGCGGCGGAACGTCAGCTGCAATCATAAAGCGGCGAACAGGGTCTACGTCAGCAACGCCCTCCCCTGGCGCTCCGCCACCCACTGTCGATTCTCCGCCACCCCGCGCTGGCGCCAGGTCGTGAGTGGGTTATCGCGCGGGCGGGAGGGCCCCCCGTGTCTGAGCAACCCGCTGCGGGTGCGAGTTCGGGAGGGGCCCGCCCGCGCGATAACCCACTCACGACCCAAGCCCAGTGACGGCCGCACATCCCGCCCGCGCGATCGCACCCTCACGACCCAAGCCCAGTGACGGCCGTCATCTCGATCTCGGGCGCGCCCGGACAAAAGACAAAGCCCGCGTGACCCAAAAAGGCCACACGGGCTATTGCCGTTACGCGAGATCAGGAACTGATCAAGCGCTCATCGATCAGAAGTCGCCGTGGCCGCCGTGGCCGCCGCCGCCGCCGGCCGGAGCCTTGTCCTCTTTCGGCTTCTCTGCAACGAGAGCTTCCGTCGTGAGGAGCAAGCCCGCCACGCTCGCCGCGTTCTGCAGTGCGGAACGCACCACCTTGACGGGATCGATCACGCCCATGGCGATCAGATCGCCGAACTTGCCGGTGCGCGCGTTGTAGCCGAAGGCGCCCTTACCATCGCGCACCTGCTGCACGATGATGGAGCCCTCTTCGCCTGCGTTCGCGCAGATCTGACGCAACGGCTCTTCGAGCGCGCGGCGGATGATCTGAACGCCGAAGCGCTCTTCCTCGGGGATTTCCAGCTTGTCGAGCGCCTTCTGGGCGCGGAGCAGCGCGACGCCGCCGCCGGGCACGATGCCTTCTTCGACGGCCGCACGGGTCGCGTGCAGTGCGTCTTCGACGCGAGCCTTACGCTCCTTCATCTCGGTCTCGGTGGCCGCGCCGACCTTGATCACCGCAACGCCGCCGACCAACTTGGCGAGCCGCTCCTGGAGCTTTTCGCGATCGTAGTCGCTCGTGGTGTTCTCGATCTGCGTGCGAATTTCAGACTGGCGAGCCTTGATCTGATCCTTCTTGCCAGCGCCGTCGACGAGGGTGGTGTTGTCCTTGTCGACCTTCACCGTCTTGGCTCGCCCAAGATCGCTGATCGTGACGTTCTCGAGCTTGAGCCCGAGGTCTTCACTGATCACCTGACCACCGGTGAGCACGGCGATGTCCTTCAACATCTCCTTGCGGCGATCGCCGAAGCCGGGGGCCTTGACGGCCACGCAGTGCAGCGTGCCGCGCAGCTTGTTCACGACGAGGGTCGCGAGCGCTTCGCCTTCGATGTCCTCGGCGATGATGAGGAGTGGCTTCTGCTGGCGCGCGATGGCTTCGAGCACCGGCACCAGGTCCTTCATGTTGCTGATCTTCTTTTCGCTGAGCAGGATGTAGGCGTCCTCGAGGGCCGCTTCCATGCGCTCCGCGTCCGTCACGAAGTAGGGTGACAGGTAGCCGCGGTCGAACTGCATGCCTTCGACGACGTCGAGGGTGGTCTCAGCGCTCTTGGCCTCTTCGACCGTGATGACGCCTTCCTTGCCGACCTTCTCCATGGCCTCGCTGAGCAACTGACCTACGGTCTCATCACCGTTGGCGCTCACCGTGCCGACCTGCGCGATCTCTTGCGGATCCTTGGTGCTCTTGGCGATCTTGCGCATCGACTCGACACAGGCTTCAACTGCCTTCTCGATGCCGCGCTTGATGTCCATCGGGTTGTGACCCGCCGCGACGAGCTTGGAGCCCTCACGGAAGATGGCTTGGGCGAGCACGGTCGCGGTAGTGGTGCCGTCACCAGCGACGTCGCTGGTCTTCGAAGCCACTTCGCGCACCATCTGGGCGCCCATGTTCTCGAACTTGTTTTCGAGCTCGATTTCCTTCGCGACCGTGACACCGTCCTTGGTGATGGTCGGGGATCCGAAGCTCTTCTCGATCACGACGTTGCGGCCCTTGGGACCGAGCGTGACGCGGACAGCATTGGCGAGCGCATTGACCCCGTTCAGGATCAGGTTGCGCGCGTCTTCTTTGTAGGCAATTTCCTTGGCAGCCATTGGTCTCTCCTATGCTCCGCTTACTTCTCGATGACGCCGAGGATGTCATCCTCACGCAGAATGAGGTGCTCTACGCCGTCCACCTTGACCTCGGTGCCCGCGTACTTGCCAAACAGGACGCGATCGCCCTTCTTGACGTCCAGCTTCCGGACCGAGCCGTCGTCCTGGACCTTGCCGTTACCGACCGCGAGTACTTCACCCTCGATGGGCTTCTCCTTCGCGGTGTCCGGGATGATGATCCCGCCCTTGGTTTTCTCTTCTTCCTGCACGCGCTTGACGATCACGCGATCTTGCAGAGGTCGAATCTTCATGGCTGATTTCTCTCCGTATTTTTGCCGGGCTGAACCCTACCGCCCAACCAGCATGGCCCTGGCAAAAAGGCCGCTGGAGCGCGAAAGCCTGCCCACCTCAGAAAAACCTGAACGGGTATGCAGACCCAAGTTTCATCGCAGCCAGCTCGAGAGAGCGAGCCCAGATACATGGCTCGTGGCTCCGCGAAGGGGGCCTCCTCGAAAAACTGACTGCGCGAGACTTTGATTGCGCTAGCCCCCATAAGGGGAGCTAGGTTGGGCCGGAACTTAGCCACCCCCCCTAGAGTGTCAAGGTTTGCCCAAAGTTTTTGTCTGGGCACATTCTAGAGCGGCGCCGCCCTGGCCACCTGAGCACGGCCGAGGGCACTGCGATCCAATGCCGAACCCGGCGGGGCGCTGCCCCGGAGCTCATCGGCTGGACAGAGGCCCTGAGACACGAGTCGAGCGAGCGGCTGCAGGAAAATGCCCTCGTCCTGACCCTGAGCATTCAAGCAGCCTCGCCGGCTGAGCCCGCCCGCCGCAATCCCCAGCAGGCGTTCGGCGAGTTCGCGAACAGGTTTGGTTCCGAGCCGGCCAGAGAGACCCTTTCGAGGCACCTCGGCCCTGGACGCGGTGGCCGCCTCCAGGGTAACCCCCCGCGCGAGCTCCTCGGCCTCGGCGAGCGCCTGCTCGTCGTAGAGCAGCCCGGTGAACAGCGCGGGGACGGCCGGGGTCAAGTCCCCCGGCAAAGCGTCACAGGTGCGCACTTCCAGGGTGCTCTTGAGCCGGACATCGGGAAACAGCGTCGCCAGGTGCCGAAACCAATCGGCGTGTGTGGCGCGTTCGCCTTCGAAGCCGTTAGCCATGAAGTCACGAAACGTCTGCCCGGTATTGAGCACCAGGCGTGCGTCCGGGCGCTTGATAAAGAACATGCCCGCGTCGAGGGCCCATTCCACGTAATCGCGATAGCGCGGCCGCTCGGACTTCCAGAGCCGGGGCATCAGACCCGACCGATCGGGGTCCATGTTCAGCCAAACGTCGAGCCTTTCGCTCGCGAGCTCGGAGACCCGGCCCTCGATGAAAGGCGCGTTGGCGCACATGGCCTGGAACACCGGTGCGAGCCCGAGCAGCATGCGCAGCTTACGCATCGCATCTTCTTCGTCCGAATAGTCGAAGTTCGCCTGCACCGTGGCCGTGCGCTGCATCATGTCCTGGCCGCGCCGCCCGCGGCTCGGCAGGTACTTTTTCATGATGGCATAGCGCTCCTTCGGCACCCACGACAGCTCGGCGAAGCGCGCAAAAGGCTGAAAGCCGAGGCTCAGCCACTCGATGCCGAGCTCTGACGAAATGCCCGCCAGCTCCGCGTAGTGCTGTTCGAACTCGGCGTGGATCGCGTGCACGTCCGCAAGCGGTGCACCCGAGAGCTCGAACTGACCTCCGGGCTCCAAAGTGATCGAAGCGCCGCCGCGCTCGAGCGCGATCAGCGGCCCGCCGGGCGCTTCACTCACGCCCGTCCAGCCGTGCTTGGCCGAGAGCCGTTCGAACACGGCAAGGACGGAGCGCGGACCCGAATATTGGAGGGGGCCGCCCGAAAAGGGGCGACCCGGCACGGTTTCGATACCGAATTTTTCAGCCTCGGCACCGATACGAAACTGCTCGCGAGGTTTTTCCGCAGCGCGAAATAGGTCTTCGAGCTCAGCGATGTGGCCAACCGGGGCATCGCTCGCCAGAGGGGGAGTGGACTGCATCTGACTCAGGCTCCAGGCCGCGGCACGAAGCGCCCCTGACCTCGAATCAGGGGCTTAAGACACTCGGGGTTCGTAAGCCAGCGCGGATGCAAAAATCGGACGCTGGGACGACGAGGCGCCCTTAGCGCCGTACCGCTTCGCGACGCACCCGGAGCGACACCCCTTCGCCATTCCGCTCGAGCTCCAGCACCACATCGCTGCCGTCGCTCCCACCAAGGAGCCGGCGAGCCTCCAGCATGGCGTCGACCGGCACACCGTCGACGGCCACCACCACGTCCCCGGCGCGCAGCCCCGCTCGCTCGGCTTCGCTGCGATTGGCGACATCCATGATCACGACCTCGATGCCCGCGTCACGCCCGCGTTCCCCGAGTGTCACCGCCAAACTCGCCAGCGCTTCCGACCCCTGCTCCACCTCACCACCGTGAAGCTGGATCTCTACACCCTCGGTCGCTTCGCTCGGCCGCACCTCGACGCCGTCGAGCGCGCCTCTGCCGAACCCCGCCGCATACGCGGACAATTTCACGCGCCCGACAGGCACGCCGCTCAAGGAAAATCGGCCTTCCGAGTCCGTTTGTTCAATCTCGCTCGAGACGGGGCCCGCCGGTAGGAACGCTGGCACGAAGCCAATGCCAACGCGGGCGCCGCTGACCGGGACGCCTGCGGCATCGACCACACGGCCCTCAATCGCACCGGCTTCATCGAGCTCGATCGGCGCCAGCTCGACGGGTTGTTCGGGATCGGAGGCGGGCGCGATCGTGATCGAACGCTGCTCCGTGGAGTAGTCGGGATGCGATACCTCGAGCTCCGCGGCTCCCGGCGCCACATCGTCGAAGCGGAAGGCGCCGTCCACTCCTGCGCTCTCGATCTTGCGCTCCCCCGCTTGCGTGAGCACGACGCGCGCGCCGGGGAGAGCCTGGCGGCCACGCACCACCGTCACCCAGCCGATCGCCGAGATGCCGCGATCCATGCCCACCGACAGCTGCGGCGGCAACGCTTCGAGCGGCAGCGTAAATGGGCGAAAGCCCCGCGCCGACACCCTGAGCGTGCAGCGTAACCCTGCCGCATCTTCGATCTGCACGCGCCCGCGCGAGTCGCTCGGCAAGGTCATGCGCAGCGGGACCTCGGGATCCAGCGAGAGCACGGTGACCTGCGCACCGATCAACGGTTCACCCAGATCATCGGTGACCAGCACGACAACCGGCGAGCGTTCGCGCGGCAACTTCAACGTGAGCTCGCGACGCTCACCAACGGAGAGAGCGACCGCGCTGCGCATCACGAAGCGATAGCGATCACTCGGCCGTGCCACGAACAGATCGACCTCGGTGGCGACCGCACCGAAGGCAAAGTACCCATCTGACTGTGTGAGCGCCGTATCATGTCCCGTGGCGTGAGATGCCACGGCATCGACCCGCGCGCGCGCTACGGGCCGGCCGTATTCGTCGACCACGCGCCCCTCGAGCGCTGCGCCGCGCCCCAGCACGACCCGCGAGAACGCTTCACCACCCGGGGCAAGCACCACGACTTCACTCGTGGCCGCCACGAAGTCGGGATGGCGCGCGAGCATCTGCAAGCGGCCAGGCGGCACTTCCTCGAGATGAAAACGGCCTTCCAGATCGCTGACCCACGCCGAGCTCGGAGCGGGCGCGAAGGGCAACATACCCGGCAGCGGCAGTGGACCCGGAACGACGCCCAGTTCACCGAGCGGCACCACGAAGGGTTGTCGAGCGCGTTGCCCCGTGTCGAAGAAGTTAGCGGGCAAGCGCGAGAGCTCGGAGCGTCTGGCGATGGGCCGCCCGTGCAGATCATTGCCCACCACCTCGAGGGTCGCTCCCTCGATCGCGGAACCCTCCGCGTCGAGCACCTGGCCCGACAGGCGCCCCGCGCGGAGCAGCTGGATCGCCACGTCGTGCGGCTGCCCGGTGTCGACGCTGACTCCGCTCTCGGACATGAAGCCCCGCGCGTGCACATTGAGGCTCGCCGACCCGAGGGGCAATGGGCCGAGCCTCAGCTGCCCCGCTTCGTCACTCTGCCCGCGCAGGGGAAACGGCCCGAGGCCCCCCTCGACGACGCTGACCTCCGCACCTGCGACGGGGCTCAAACCGTCAGCACCGGATTCGGCGACACTCACGTTCACGAAGTGCCCGGGCTCGAGCTCCAATGTGATCGCGGACGGTTCGCTGCGACTGACACTCACCCCCGTCGCGCTCTTCGACACCAGACTGCCGAGTTCTGCCCGCAGATCATACAATCCCGCCGACAGACCCTCGACGCGCGCCACACCCTGCGCGCCCGTCACGATCTGCCGCGCCGGCCATACCATGGCACCAGCCAGCGAAACCCGCGCTCCCTCGACGGGCTGTCCGCGCGT
>JAYWEH010000254.1:0-25634 GCA_043780025.1 Deltaproteobacteria bacterium | reverse complement strand
GTGAGGAGCCCGGGCGTCAGAGTCACCTCGGCGGCAATGCCCTGAAATCGCTGACCGATCGACGGTACTTGCGCGACGCCGTCGGTCAGCTTGGCTCGCCCCTGGAGCTTGGGTGTGCCGGCCTCGTAACTCGCCTGGAATTCGGCGTCGAGCTTGCCGTCGAGCTCGCTCATGCTGCCCTCCACGAGTGGCATGAACGCGCCCAGGCGCAAAGCCTTTGCGTCGAAGCGGCCTTGCAGCGCGCCCGTGAGCGTCGGCGCCATCTCGGCCCCCCAGGTGATGCCGCTCTCGGCGCGTAGCCGAGCCGATCCGGCCTTCCCGTTCATGGACGTGTCCATGGTCAGCTGGCCCCCGGCGGCGCGAAGCTTTGACCGCAACTGGGTGAAGGAGAGTCGATCGATCTCCAGCTGCTCGGTGGTCACGTCGACCTCCAGCGCCGCGTCTCGTCCGAAATGCTCGAGCCGAGCTTTGCCCGAAACGCGGCCCGCGACCTTGCGATTTTGCAGCGCGGGGATCAGCGCGAGAGGAAAATTGGACAGGTCGAGATCCAGATCGACGGTGACCGGCGAGGACGCGGGCTCGGGGGTGGCTCCGAACTCGAGGGCGTCGCCTTGCCAACTGGAGACAAGTTCCAGGAGCGCCTGCTTTCGATCGTGGGCCACGACGCGCGCGCTGCCTCCGCTCGCGCGATAGCGAGCCTGGGTTTCGATGTCGACCCCCTTCTGGCCACCTTGTTCGGTGAGCGGGCGGAATCGCTCAAAGCGCGCGCGTGCATCGAGCTCGGGCTCCGCGAGGCTGCCCCTGAGGTCCAGTTGCGCGCTGAGCACACCTTCGATTTCGGTGGGCCGAAAGCTCGTGGGCAATCGTTCGACGGAGCGCCGGGGTATCTGTACGCGCGCGGTCAGCGGCGCTTTCAGGAAATTGCGGCGCGCCTGCTCGGCGCTCAGGATGTTGCCGAGCTCGCTAAAACGGGCTTCGGCGTCGAGCAACGCTCCCAGGCGATCGAACAAGTGCAGGTCGACCGCGGCCTCCTTGGCGCTGAGCCGCGCGTCCACGTCGAAGTCGACGCCGCGCACGGTCCACGGGGCAGCTTGCTCGGCCTGTTCCACATTGGGTGTCTGCGGCGTCTTTTCTCGTTCGCCCACCAGCACTAGTGATTTGGTCTTGACCCGCGCGTGCAGCTCCGGCGTCCGCGTCGAACCGATTGGACGTTCGAATCCGAGATCGAACGTCAGCCGGCCCTGAGTCTTTTCGACGTTGAGCAACGGCAGGAAGGGCTGCAGCTGTGCGAGGTCGAGGTCACCGTTCAGCGACAGATCGCCATTCGTGGCTTCGAGCTTCTGCTCGGTGAAAGGAGGCAACGGGACGCGCAGCTCATCGACGAGCAGCTCGGCGCGTCCGGCGCGGTCCAGGTCGAAATGGGCCTTACCAGACAACCGCCCGCGCGTGAGCGCGAGATCGGTATCGACGGAGCCCTTCAGCTTGCCGAAGTCGATGCCGCCGATGTGTCCGCGCAGCTCGCCCGTGCCGCGGGCCGTGGCCAGCTTGCCTTCGAGGCTGATATCGCTCACGCGCAGAGGTAGGGGCGTGTCCAGGATATCGGCGATGCGACCGGCGTCCAGGCGCTCGGTCTTCAGGTTGGCCTCGAGGGCACCATTCGGTGCGTAGGTAATGGACGCTTCAGCCCGGCCGGCTCCGGATAGAGCCAGCTGTTCGATCTCGATGCTGCCCGCGGGCGTCGTCTTTACATGTGTGGCGCTGACTCGCAGCGTGCCCGCCGGGCTCGTGAGCACCAGCGACGGTTTCGTCACGCGTACGCCCGCTGCCGCCGGGGGCAAAGTAACGGTGGCGCGTGCGTCGAGCGTTTGCTTCTTGCCGGTGCGCGTGCGGACGGCGAGCTCGAGCTGTTCGGGGGAGCCGTTTACGCGCAGGGTCGCCCAGGGCAAGGTCCGGCCAAACCCCGTGATGCGGCGCAGCTGCGAATCGAGCGCGATCTCTGGCGCACCCAGGGGACCCTTGGCGTTCAGCGTGGCGGCGAGCGAGCCGACGCGAGCCGACGGGTGGTTGAGCTCGTGGAGCTGGAGCCGAGCAGTCGCGTCCAGATGTGCGCGGGCCTGGTCCAGGTGAACTCGGCTGTTCAAGCTGCCGGACAGGGCGAGCCCCCCCGCGAGATCGGCGAGGCGCTTCGGGCGCGCGAGGCGCGTATTCGACGTCAAATCAACGACGGTTCCCGCGTCCCCGGCGGACACATCGTAATGAACCTCGGTGGGAGCGCCGGGTTCATCGATCTGGAGCGTGCCCTTAACGAGCGCAGGCTGGTCACTGGGTAGCGTGGCGTCGCCCTCGAGCGTGGCCCTGGGCAGTGGCATGCCGTCCACGCTCGAGTCTGCGACGACGGCTCGATACGTGGCGCGAGTCGCTTGAGACGTGATCGAAATCGTGGCGTCGGCGTCGAGGCCGATGCGCGTATCGGGAGCGTCCGTGAGCAGCTCGTCGAGGTCGACGCCGCGAGCATCTACGTGGCTCGTAATGCGCGTCTGTTCCTCGTCGCGGCGCAGCCGGCCGCGGCTGCTGAGCAGCGCGGAAGACTGACGCACGGACGCCTCGAAGCCGAAGTCATCGAACCCCCCTTCGATCGACGCGCTGAGGGCGGCGGGCGATTTCGGGCTCAGTCCCGCCACCTTCGAGAGGGTGGCCGCCGAGAGGCTTTTGGCGGTGAGTTGGCCCTCCAGGTGCTCGCCGAGCAGCTCGAAGCTGAGCACAATGGGATCGGCCGCGCCGACGTAACCGTCAAAGCCGGCGCTGACGTGCGGCTCGGTGGCGGCCGGTGCCACCGAAAGGGCTCGCACTTTGGTGACGGGCTCCGTTGTGCCATCGGCGTCCGAGTGCGCAGCGTCGACGCGCTTCTCGTTGGTGCCGGACGCGCCCAGTAACACTTCACCGTGCAGCCGGCCCCGCAGCGTGTCCACACTCGGCACCTGACGAGCCTCGAGCTCGAGCCCCCGGAGCGAAATGCGCGTGGCGCCCGCATTGACCTCGACCTCTGCGTCGAACTCCCGGATGTCGGCGTCGATGGGCATGTCCGCCAGGTTCCCGGAGATGGCGACCGAGCCGAGTCGGATGTCGCTGACGAGCAGATAGGTTCCGGGCCCGCTCTCCTCGGGCTCCGCCGGCTGCTCGCGTGGCTGGAAAGCACCGGCCAGCGAGGGAACGCCCTCTCCGTCATCGATCAGCTTCACCACGGCGGCCTGGACGTGGGCCTTGGTGATGTGCAGCGCGACCGGCTCGCTGCCGCCGCCGAGCAGTGAACGCAGCAGGCGCCCCGTCGCGATTTCCGCGTCGACGCCGCGCGCCCGCAAGACCTCGCGGTCCGCCGCATCTCGGACCGACACCTCGGCCCCCGTGACTCCATTCAGTGCCAGCCAGCCGAGTCGCTCGATCTGCACGCGGCCGGTCAAGGTCGGCGCCAGTGCCGCGTTGATTTGCTCGGCGATCAGCGCACTGACGGGCTTCAGGTTCACTGCTGCGAGCAGCACTGCCACGAGCAGAGCCACGCCGAGCAGCGTCCACATGAACAGCCGAGTGGCCAAGCGACCCAGACGTCTGAGGGTGTTTCGCGCCATCAGAAGGGTTCTCCAATTCCGAGTGATATCGCGATGGGTAGACCGAGCAGCGTACCCGGCACGGATTCGTCGCTGGAGGCCGGCGCTTGCAGGCCCGGAACGCGGTAGCCCGCATCCAGGCGCACGGGCCCGATCGGCGTGCCGAAGCGCAGGCCGAGCCCCGCGCTCAGATGTGGGCGATCCCAGCGAAAGTCGAGCCGGTACGGCGATACGTCAGCGATGTCCGTGAAGAGAGCCCCGCGCAGGGGGCCATAGATCGGGAACCGGACCTCGAAGCTCGCCTCCCAGAGCGTAAACCCGCCGAGCGGCAGCTTGCAGTTGGGAGACAGCGGCCCCATCGCACTCTCCACTTCACACGCCCCCGAGAACTCTTCAGTGCTCTGGCCCGGATTGTAGAAGGGTACCGCTCCGTGCGGCCCGATTTCGCGCAACGCATAGCCGCGATTCGACCCGGGCCCCCCCGCGAAGAAGCCGCGCAGATACATCAGCTGGATGTCGCGCACCCAGGTTCCGCGATCCGTGCCCGGATCGCCGGTAAATGCATTGGGGGCGACCGTGTCGCCGTAGTTCTCCGCGAACAGCAGCCCCAAGCTGGCTCTGCCCGCCAGCACGATGCCTCTGCCCGCCGGCAGATAGCCGCGCGCTTCCGGCTGAAGCTTGATATCGCGCGCGTCACCGCCCACCCCCGCGACTTGCAGGTTAGCGCTCGCGTACACGCCTTCCGTCGGCGCGAGCCGGTCGTCTCGGGCCTCCAGGCGGACCAACAGCTCCGGGTAGGACACGAGCGCGGTGTCCAGCGCCGGGTCGAGCGCCCCGGTATACGTGAATGGATCATTGATCTGGACGTTGTGCGAGACCGAGCCGTAGAGTTTCCAGTACAGCACCCGCTCGAGCCCGGCCGACGCACGCAGATCGCGGTAACCCAGGATGGGCGCGGCGGGATCAGGGCGGCTGGTTAACAGCACCGGGGCAACGCTGGCCTGAGTTCGCACCACCCCGTAGGTGAGCGCTTCGAACAGAGCGGGCTGGCGTAGCTCGAGCCGCACGCGGGCCTGTGGCAACAACCGTTCGGGCGTCTCGATCTCGGGCAGCCGGGTGGGGTGGATCACGGCACCCGGCACGAACTCGACGAGAAAATTGCGCAATCCGCCCAGAAAGTTGCGGTCTTCCCAGCCGGCCACGAGGTGGACGTCGGTGCGTTGGCTGTCGACCTGCACACCGCCGCCCAGGTGCACGCTGCGAAAGCGGCTGGTTTGTAAGGTGACGTCGATGGGCACCACGTTCGGGGGTGGGGTGTTGGGATCGTGGTCGAGGCGAGGCTTCACGCTGGCGGCGCTGAAGACGCCGAGGTCCAGGAGCGCCCGCTCCGCGGCTTCCAGCTCGCCACGTGAATACAGGCTACCCGGCGCGAGGCTCATCGTTTGCCGCACCTCGGATTCGGGAATCGAACCGAGCCCCTTGATGTGAATGGCGCCCAGTTTCACCACTGGCCCCGGCTCCACCCACAGGCCGACGCTCACGCGATGTCGTGTCGCGTCCACGTCGGCTCCGCGTGAGATCCGGACGTGAGCATGCCCCTGGTCCTCCAGGGATCGTTCGAGCTCCTCCGTCGCTTCCTCGAGGGCCGCCTCCTCGAAGCGCTCGCCGAGCGGCAGAGTGTTATTGACGTCGTCCTCGACTTCGCTGCGCACCTCCTGGGGCAGGGTCTGCACGCCATGCACATCGACGCGCTGGATCAAGGTGGGCGGGCCTTCTTCGATCTGGATTTCGACGCGCACCTTCTGGCGCCCGACATTGAACACGCGACCGGCTCGCACGCGCGCCCAATAGAAGCCCCGCGCGCGGTAGTAGCGCTCGATGCGCTGGAGATCGCGCTCCAGCACGTAGCGATCGAAGACTTCGTGGTCGTAAATCAGACCCGCGATCAAACCGAGGAACCGCGGGCTGGGTCGGGTAGCGATGCTCTCCTCAATCTCGGCGTCGTCGATCGTGTCGTTGCCGCGGACAGTGATGTCGTCGATCGCATAGCGACCGTCCGGGAGTTGCACGCAGCCGAGCGCCATCCAGCCGGCCAGGAAGGTAGTATGTGCGCGATTCAAGTGAATCGAGGCGTAGCAAAACTCGCACCAATGTAGTTGGCCCGAACTCTGCAAAGATATCTGTCTGGGAGCCATGTGTTGAACCGGATTGGACCTCGCCTCGTCAGGACTGTGGAGAGCGCGTTCATGCTCTTGCTGCTCGCGGCTGCGGGCTGCGAGAGCAGCCTACCGAGCCCGGAAATACTCCGGCACCCGTCGCGAACCTTCGCGGAAGTGCCCTACCCCCCGCCCGCGGCGCTGGTGGAGATTGTGCCGGAGGAGCCGAGTGACGCGGCGGTCTGGGTGGACGGCTATTGGTCGTGGCGAGGGAACTACTACGTCTGGTTACGAGGTGGTTGGCTCGAGCCGCCGGAAGGGGCGGGTTACGCCACCTGGCAGATCGTGCTTACCGACGACGGGCGCCTGATGTTTGCTCCCGGCATCTGGTACGACGCCAGCCATCGCGAGATGCCGATGCCCAAGATGCTGGCGGTGGCTCGCACGCCGCCGAATCAGGTCACCACCGAATCAGAGGCGCCCCGCTGATCAGGGGAGGGGGGTCCCCGCGGAGCCCCTCCCGGGCTGTCTGAGGCGCAATGGTCGCTGATGACAGTTTGCCTCACCGGGCTCCGCCTGGCCCAGATTGAACCAGCGCCCCCACGAGGGAGGCCAGCTCTGTAGCGTGGTCGGGGCCAGCGGGGTGAACGAACGTCCGCAGCGCTTTGCGGTCAACGCCGATCAACCAGCCCACGTGTTCGGGGGGGCTGCCGGCGGCTGCCGCCACGATGCCGTAGCTCCTCTGGATGAGCCCGTCGGTGTCGGCGACCAGTAGCAACGGCAGCTCGTGCTCGCTCGCGAACGCCAGATTTTCCTGTTGGCTGTTCGGCACCACCGCGATCACCATGCCGAGCTTCTGATTGTAGCGCAGCCACTGATCTCGCAAGGCGACGAGGAGATCGGTACACGCCTCATCGAGGCCGCCGGGGCAGAAGTACAAGGCGACGGGCTTTCGCAGGAACTGCGACAAGCGCACGCTGAACCCGGTGTGGGAAAGGCCGGAAAAGTCCGGCGCCATGTCGCCGACGTCGAGCCGCCGGCTGGGCGCGGGCTCGGTCGCAGCAGCGCCGCCGGGGGCATCGCGTGACGCGCCGCCACGACAGGCCAGGACAGCCCCGAGGAGCAGACAATAAGCTCGAGCGTGCATCGACTATTGAAGCTGGTATTGCTTGAGCCGCCGATAGAACGTTCGCCGCGGCATCCCCAACATTTCGGCCGCGCGTACCCGATTCCAGTTACAGGCGGCGAGCGCCTCGGTGATGCGCGTCCGTTCGTCGTTTAGATGCGACGACAGGGTCTGTCGTCCGGGCGTGGACTCCGCGACATCGCCTTCCTCTCCCTCATCCTCGTCGGCATCCTCGTTTTCGAGCGCGTCTTTGGGATTTGAATCCTTCGGATGCGATGCTTTGGCGGCGGCGCTCTGCGCGGCCTGTGATCGGGGACGTTCGGAAGTCGGACTGTTTGGCAGCTCCAGATCCTCGACATCGATCTCGGCCTGATCGCAGAGCACCCAGGCATTGAGCAACACGTGCTCCAGCTGCCTGACGTTGCCCGGCCAGTCGAAGCCCGAGAGGCGCCGCAGCGCGCCGCGTGTGAGCGTCTTCTTGTCGCGCTTGTAGCGCGCGGCGAACAGACCCAGAAAAAAGTCGACGAGCGGCGGAATGTCTTCGACGTGTTCGCGCAGCGGCGGGATTTGCAGCTCGACCACGACGATGCGGTAGTAGAGATCCTCGCGAAAGCGGCCGTCGTCGACCATCTGACGCAGGTTCCGGTGCGTCGCGAAGATGAACCGGCACTCGATGGGTTGCTCGTTCGTGGCGCCTACCGGCCGCACCATGCGTTCCTGCAGCACGCGCAGCAGGCTGGCTTGCATCTTGTGCGGCATCTCGCCGATTTCGTCGAGGAGCACGGTGCCTTTGCCGGCCTCGCGCAGGAGCCCCTTGCGGTCGCGATCGGCGCCTGTGAACGCACCTCTGACGTGCCCAAACAGCTCGCTTTCGAGCAGGTGTTCGGGGATCGCCCCACAGTTGATGCCGAGGAATGGCTCCTTGTTGCGCTCTGAGCTCCTGTGTATGGCGCGCGAGGCGACCTCCTTGCCGGTGCCGCTTTCACCCGAAATCAGGATCGGCACGTCGGTGTCCTTGACGCGCTCGATCAGCGAATAGACCCGGCGCATGGCGGCGCTCGTGCCGACCAGGCCCTGGTAGCCAAAGTGGCCGTACAGGGTGTCGCGGGCGTCGCGCAGCTTCTGACGCGCCACCTTCAGCTTTTGAGTGCGCTCCCCGAGCAGCTCGCGCAGCCGCCCCTGCGCCGACTCCAGTTGGGCATTTGTTTCGGCGAGCTCGCTCGCGCGGGTCATGTTCTCGGTCACGAGGCGCGCCGTTTGGATCGCCAGGCCCACCTGGTCGGCGAACGCCGATAACGTGGGCAGTTCACGTTCGAATTCCCCGCCCGGCAAGAGCCGCGTTTCGAGGTAGAGCGCCCCGATGGGTTCGCTGCCGCGACCCGAGATGGGCACGCAGGCTACCGCCTGCAGCATCAGCTGATGCACCGAGGCGTAGCTTTGCATGCTCGCGTCACGCCGCGCGTCGAGGCTGACCACAGGCCTGCGGCTGGCCATCACCTTCTGAGCGATCGAGCGTGAAAACTCCGCGCGCACCACGTCCCCGCGCTGATCGCGAGAGGTGTGCACGCTCAGGCTCCCGTCGGGCTGACACAAGAGCACGAAGCCGCGTTCGGCGTTCAATAGTTCGAGCGCGCAGGCGATCACGCGCAGGGTGAGCCGCTCCAGGTCGAATTCACTCAACAGCTCCCTGTTGATCTCGAGAATGCGCGCCAGCCGGCGTTCGAGCGGCGTGCGCGTCGTGTCGGACAGCTGCGGCAGCGTTCCGGTCGCGTGCGAGCGCACGGTCAGGGCCAACGCGGCTTCGCGATCCGCGCCGCCACGCATCGCTGGCAGGGCCGCCCGCAAGCGCTTGCGCCGGTCGTCGTTCCAATACACCTCGCGCAGGTCTTGTGGCAGGCGGGCGGCGATCTCTTCCAAGATCAGCAGCGCCGCTTCGCGATCGCGCTGCGCCGTGAGCCACTGGCCGTCCGCGGCCTCCAGCTCTGCGCGGGCTTCGAGCGTGCGCCAGGTCCATTCGGGCTGTTTGGTCTCCTTGGCCGCCGTCAAGGCGCGTTCCAGTTCGGCCCGGGCCCGCACGTCGTCTTTACCGATGCGCGCCACCCGCACCTGGGCGAGATGGAACAATGGGCGGTGCGTGGGCGAACTGCCGAGTTGTGTTTGGCACAGCTCGAGCTCCCGGGTCAGCGCCGCCAGATCGACCGGATCATCGAATGGCGTGAGTAGCACGGCATACAGGCGCGCCTCCGCCGCGCCTTCTGTGTCTCCCAAGAGCTCGTAGGCCTGCGCGCATTCGCGGTAGGCGGCCATGGCCCTCGGAACGTTGCCAGAGCCCGCGAGCAGATCGGCTTTTAACCCCAAGAGCTGCGCGCGCCCCGACGGCCCGAGCTGATCGCGCTGGCGCTCCAGCTCGTCGATGCTGGCCTGAGCGCGCTCCAGGCGCCCGAGGTACAGGTCCGTGTTGGCCAAATTCGCGAGGGACAGCCGCACGATGCTGAGGCGCCCCGAGCGCCGGCCCGCGTCGACAGCCGCCTCGAAGTGCTCGATGGCCCCTGCCACGTCACCGCGCATGCGCAGGAGCACGGCCAGGTTGGATTGCGCGATGGCTAGCGTGCTCGCGTCGCTGGCGCGTTCGCCCGCGACCAGCGCTTCGGCGAATGCCTGGTGGGCCGCGTCATGCCGTTCGGCGTTGAGGTGCACCGTCCCCGCGCACAAGAGCGCCAAGCCTTCGATGCGGCTCGCACCCTCGGCGGCCGCCCGGCGGCGCGCGTCATCCAGACACAGAATCGCTTCGTCGCCCTTGCCGGCGTGGAAGAGCGCGAGCCCGCGGCACGTGAGGGCTTCGGCTCCGAGCGGACCGGGCAGATCGACCAAGCCCTCGAGCAACGTGAGCGCGCGTTCGGGCCGCCGCACGCCTACTTCGGCGCGAGCCACCCATAGCCGCCAATTGAGGCCGCGCTCGGATTGGGGGCACGCTTCGGCGAGGGGGCGAACACTTTCCAAGAGGTCGACGGCCTTCTGGACCTCGCCCAGCCCGATCGCCAGCCGGGCGCGTGCGATGGCGAGGGCCACCGGATCACCGCTGACGCCCGCGTCGAGCAGCGCCTGCGCTTCACTGAAGCGGCCCCGGTCGAGCAAATCTTGCAGCTGCGCGAGCGGCCCCTCGGGCGCGGGAGAGCTCTTGCCAGACGCACCGAGCAAATCCTCGATATCTTGCTCCGAGACCACCGGCGCCGCGGCGATGCGCTGGATCAATCGCTTCAGCCTGCCCGGTCGCCGCCCCGAGACTTCGAGCAAGCGCCGCACCACGCGCGGCGTGAGCGAAGGCACCGCACGGCGGACGAGCTCGCTGGCGACGTGATCGACGAGCGGAGGCACCTCGAAGACCGCTCCGGACGGATCCGCACTTTCTCCGGAACAGCTCACCACCAGCCGGCAACCCGCGCTCCGCGCGCGCTCCGCCAGTGCACGATTGTGATCGTCGATGCTCTCGTAGTCGTCGATGATCAGGGTGGCTTCGGGGTCGAGCGGCAACGATTCGATCTCGAGGGTCACCGCGCTCTCGTTCTCGAGCAGGGAGTTGTCGATCCAGACCAGCGGGAGCCCTTCCACGCCGAGTGACCAGGCCAGACGTGTGAGCAGCACGCTCTTGCCGGCTCCCGAAGGCCCCGTCACTTGCAATAGCGAGCCGGGAGCGGCGTCGAGCGCGGCGCGAATGAGCCGAGCCGCCACCGAATCGATGCCGACCACCGGCCAGAGCGCGGCGCCGTCGAGCGAGATGGTCGAATCGCGCAAGCGAGCCGAGCCGCGCAAGGCCGCGGCGAATTCGTCGGCAGACGGATAACGCCGCTGCGGATCGCGGTCGGTGGCTCTTTGGCGCACGTGGGCGAGCTGCTCGCGCTCGACTGTGCTCAGCGAAGCGGGCGCGCCTTCAGAGTCGAGGATGTCCCCGAGCGTCACACCGAGCGCGTGGATCTCGGCTCGCACCGTCAGGGCGCCGCCCGACAGCAGCTCGGGCGCCGCGTATTTCGGCGTCAGCCCGCGCGCTTGGGTGCCGCGATCTCGGAACGGCTCCGCCAGACCCAGATCCACCAGGTTCGCGTCGGTGGTCTCTTCCGAGACGATGATGTTGGCAGGCTTCACGTCACCGTGCAGGAGCCCCGCGCGGTGCACGCGCGTGAGCTTCTCTGCCGCCAGCGCCAAACCGCTCAGGCAGTGCCGCGCGTCTGCTCCACGATCGATCAGGCTTTGCAGGCTGGTGCCCTCCACCAGCTCGCGCAACATGTAGAGCCGCGAGTTGTCAGGCAGCTTGCCGAAGCTGATCACGCGCGGCACGCCTAGCCCTTCGAGGCCCGACAGCGCCACCGCTTCACTGATCAATGATGCCGCAGCGCCCTCGCTCGGATCGCTCGATAGCAGCTTCAACGCGTAGCGGCGCCCGGTGTACCGATCGCGGACCGCCCAGACTTCGCCGGCGCCACCTTCGCCGAGCCGCGACAACGGCTCATAGCGTTGCGGCAGCGCCGGCCGCGCGGAGAATTGAGGCGACGAGCTCACAAGGCGTAGTCGGCACCCACGCCGAAGAAGAGGCCACTGACCCCGAGCCCCAGATCGAGCCGCCCCACGAACTTCTCGTGCGGCTGGTAGCGCAGCCCGACCTGCCCAGCGAGCCAGGGGAACAACACGGGCTTGGTGCCACCCTCGAACCAGTTCGGCTCGACGTAGCCGTTGTAGTGAGCGTTGAAGTCGTCGCAATACGAAGCGTCAGGAGCCCCGATGGCCTGGCAGGGCGCATAGTCACTCGCTTCGCCCGCGGTCCCGCCGGGACCGAGCACGGCCTGGGTGCGCCCCAGCTTGCCAAACAAGATGCCAATGCCGGCGCCGCCGCCGTAGCTCAGCTCCAGGCCTCGCGCGAGCGGGGCATGGCCCAGATAGTCTGCGGTCAGGTAGATCGACTTGATGTCGCTCTCGACGATTTCCCACGCAAACTCGTCGTCGCTGCTGCCCTTGATGGCGACGGGCCCCATGTCGTACAGCGCCATCCAGGCCGAAAATACGTATTCCGTGTTCCCGTCGCGCAGCGCGAACTCGGGCCCGAAGCCGTGCACATAGACAGTCTCGCCCCCATCCATGAACCAGTTCAGCACGAACTGAGGGATCAAGAGGCCCCGGTACCGCAGACCGAGCGAGGGATCGAAGCCGTCCGACTTTTTCGCCGTGTCTGAGCCGCCCTCGTCGATGGGCGGTGCATCGGCGGGTACCTTGCCGTCATCCGCTGGGGCGGCAGGTGTTTCACCGGCTCCTTCAGCCGCGTCTTTGGCCTTCTCCGGCTCTTCCTCTTTTTGGGCGGCGTCCTCGTCCCCCCACTCTTTTTCCTGATCCTCGGTTTGTGCTGCAGCGGGGTGTGCCGCGCCCAGCGCCCCGAGCGCGACCAGAACGGCGCCGGTTCTCCTCGTGATTGCTTTCATTTGCCCTTCTCCCTCGACCTGACCCGATCAGTACAACGCCGATGGCCCGCTGTGCCAGTGCCACCTGGCACAATACTGTGCCAGGTTCGTTCGCTTGGGACACAAAGAGCTACATCGTCGCTATTTTGAGCCAAAGACGCGCCCTCAAGCCTTTGAAATAAAGGCGGTTGTTGGTATTGTCTGAGTTGGTCGCTAATTTGCGCCAGCCTCTGCCAATGTTTGCCTCGATCATCGAGCGGAGCGGCACAAATGCTGCCAGTGTGTACCCCCCAGGCGGCCAAGTGGTCCGTGCTAGACTCAGAGCTCCGAGCCCGGCAGCGCAACCGCTGCAGCGTGCTCGTCCCCCATTCCCGATCCGGAGCGCGGTAGCTCGTTCGCCCGAGCTATTGCGTGGCCGTAGACAGACTCAGTGATGAAAATCTTATCGCCATTTGGGCTCGCGCTTGCCCTTCCTCTAGTAGCTGTTCAAGGCTGTGCGACACCGGTCGAGTTCTCAGGCTGTGATGCGACAGAGATCTCCGCTAACTGCGACGTCATCTACGCTGTCGCCTCCGAGTTCGAAGGCGACGCGAGCGTAAACGGCCAGGGTGGCACTCCGAGCGGCGGCACCGGTGGCAGCGGCAATCCGGCACAGGGCGGCAGCGGTAACCCCGCGCAAGGCGGCAGCGGTAACCCCGCGCAAGGCGGCAGCGGCAACCCCGCGCAAGGCGGCACAGGCAACGCCGGCAATGGCGGCACAGGCCAAGGTGGCACGGCGCAAGCGGGCGGTGCGGGTGAAGGCGGCGCGGCGGGCAGCGGCACGGGCGGAACGGCCTCCGGTGGCACTGGTGGAACAGGCAGCGGCACGCCGGTCTTCAGCAACGCGTCGTGTGATTTCGCTGTTCAGACCGGTTGTGAGAACCTGGGTTGCCAGAACTGCGGTGCCAACGACACGTATTGTCAGCAGCAATGCCCATTGGTCGTGGCGTGTGCCGAAGACAACATTGCTTGCCTGTCCGCGGCGGATCCACTGTGCGGGCGGCGCGACGGGAACGCCGAACAAGCGTGCACCGATTTGGTGGAGATGTCTGGGAACCTCAATCCTTCGGTGGGATCTGCGACGAGCTTTGCCCGCCCGCTCGTCGAGTGCTTGTGCTCGCGGCCCTAGGCGGCCGATGCCCTAGTCTCGTCGGAAGAGGGGATTTACGCCATGCTCATGCGCGCGGAGGGCATGCGTACGGTGAGCATGGGGTAGCTCTGGTGCAGGGCTTCGAGCGGTGGTGTGCCGGCGCTGTCGAGTAGAGCGGCGCGGCTGGCGTCGAAGATGACGATAATGGCCGGTTTGCCGCGCCAGACCTTGGCGAGGTTCTTCATGCGCGCGCTGATGCGGTCGGCGGAGTCGGGATCGAAACCGCGGATGACCTCAATCAACAGGCCTTCGCTGACGAGCAGCGGGGCGACACCCTCTCTGCGTTCATCGCCGAGCCAGCGATCCTTTTCGATGCGCGCCCAACCCATCTCGCGCATCAGGTGGCGTTCCAGCGCGGCGATGTAGCTGTCCCGGTTGGGCCATTCGCGTGGGCTCCATTGCGAGAGCACGTCGAGCACTTGATGCAAGATCGTGGACGAGTGGGCGGGGTTGACGCTGAGGGGTAGCGAAAGATCGACGACCGCGGGGAAATGAGCGACAGCCGGCGCCGAAACCTCGGTGGACTCGCTGAAGCCGAGCGGCACGTTTCCGGCGGTGCGCCGGGCCATTACCGATAATACGATGGCGAGCGTGCTGAACGTGCGCAGCCAATGAGGGAAGCCGTTACCGCCCGGCCATCCCCAGACGAGCTGTGAAAGGCTCAGCGCGCTCGCCAGGCCGAGCCCGAACAAGCCGAAGGCGCCCGAGATTTCAGCGCACAGCCGCCAGCGCAGCGGCTTCGGCAGGCGTCCGAACTGACGCAGGTCTTCCAGGGCCAGGTCGAGGCCCGTGAGGATGCGCGTCATGGCCACGCGATAGTCCCAGGCCCCTCGATCGTCGCGCGTGGTGCCCGACCAGCCGAGCAGCAAGGTCCACAGGAAAAACAGGGCCAAGTTGGCGGCGATGACTGTCGCGGCTTGGCGGCTGCTACCGAGTGCGCTGTCGAGGGTCGGTGCGATCAGGCCGCACACGCTGGCCAGTGTGACCAAGAGCGGGCCGCGCTGATCGTGAAGCCAGTCATCGATCCAGCGACTGATTTGCAGCGTGGCGCGCCCAAACCGTTCGAGGCCGCGCGGAGGGAAGGGCTCTTCCTCGAACACGGGCGGCGGTGGCGCCACCTTGGGCCGCAGCTGGGGCAGGGCTTCGACGTTGCCGGGCACGGCGGCCGCTACGAAGGCTGGACGGCTCTGAAAGAGATTGCCGTGGGCTCGTTCGTCCTGGCTTTCGTCTTCGTACGAGATGGGCACTTGCAGCCGCGTGTTCTGATCCTCGGCATCTTCCGCGACCTGGTCGAAGCGCTGCAGCAGGGGCATCGCACGGGCAGGCACCGGGCGGCCCGGGATCGCGGGTGCCGGCGCGACGCCGATCATGGTCTGGTCTTTGACTTCGTCGAGCGCGCTAACGCGGCTTGGAAACTCTCCGCCGAGGTGCACCCGCGTGGCCTCGTCGACCTCTTCCCGCACGCGCTGGAGTGGAGGGGGCACGGTTCGCTGTGGCGCGGGTGGCAGCTGGGGTAACTGCGGCAACTGCGGTGCACTCGGCATGCCGAGGATCGTGGCGTCGCGACCGCCCGGGCGCCGCGACGACGGGATCGACGAGACGCGCGCGGGTGGCCCGAGCCCGGAGCCCTCAAAAGCCCCACCCACATGCAAACGCGTTTGTTGGTCCTCCGCATCGTCGATGACTTGCTCGAAGCGTTGTAGTGGGGGACCGGGTGGGGCGCTCGACGTGCCGTCCACCAGCGCCGCCGCCAAGGCCACTTCGCCTTCTTCCTGGCTCGAGCCGGGCAAGTGCAGGTGGGTGTGCTGGTCGTCCGAACTTTCCTCGAAAGGCCTCAGGACCGACCGATTGGGGAGGCCGAGCTTCGGGGGGCTCCTCTGGGCTTCCTCCACCAGCGCCGCGCCGGGCACGCGATATTGGCAGCGCGCACAGCGAAATACGCTCTCCAGCTGACCCGCCGCCACCGCAAGCAGTTGACTGCAACGCGGACAGCGCCCGTAGACGGACAGGAGCTCGGGCATGTCGCATAGCTGACCTGATCGGCGTTGGCGTTTCAAGTGCCAAGCTAGGCTGCTAATACTCGAAATCATGACCACGTCCTCACCGCCCTCGCCCGCCTGGCTCGGGTTCGGCGCGGCTTTTAGTTTTGTGGGCTTGGCGATCGCAGCGTTCGCGAGCGGCCATCACCTGGTGGATCGCGAAGGTGCGGCTCTGATGCAGAGCGCGGTTGGTGGCAGCGCCGTGGTGAGCGAGGGCAAAGATGCTGCGGGCGCGCCGCTGCGCGCGGCTCCGGATAGCTCGACGGTGGTCGGGCATTTACCCGCCCAACAACGGGTCGACGTGCTGTTGCGAGAGGGTGAATGGGCGAAAGTTCGCGCCGAGGTCGAGGGCAAGCCGGTCGAGGGCTGGACCGAGCGAGCCAATCTGTCGAGCCCCTGAGCTTAGCCGCTTCGAGTTCGAGCGAGAAAGTAAGAGAGCCCGAGCGACAAGAGCACGCAGCCGCTCAGGCTCACGCCATAGCTCGCTTGCTTGAAGAACTCGAGGCGGCTGTCGCCCGCGGCGAGCAGGTCCTTGTACAGCAAGATGCCGACGGATCCGGAGTAGCCTACCGCGTCTGCGAGATTGATCGCAAAGACCGCGGTGCCGGCGAAGCGCGTCGCCGCCATGATGCGATCGAACAGGAACGAGCTGAAGGGCACGTACGCCAGATAGACGCCGATCCCGATCCCGATCATCCAGCCTTGCCCGCTGATCAGCCCCCGCTCCAATCCCAAGGTGCTGAGCCCGATCAACGAGAACCCGGCGATCATGACCAGGAACACGAGCACCAGCCCGGCCGTGCGCTGGCGAACCGTGCACAAGACGGAGAGCAGTGCGAGCACGAGCAGCGCCACCGGCAGCTCGGTGCGGCTGAATAGCGCCGGCTCGCGCGCGTAGCCGAGCTCTTCGAACAGCTCGACGCCGTAGTTGTCCCGGAAATCACGGAACGCGGTCAGGCCCAGGTACACCGCGAGCAAGAGCCCGAGCCCGAGCGCGAAGCGGGCGGCAAATGTGCGGCGCTCGTGCTTGAACATCGGATGGCGTGACTCGCGCAGAGCCCGATCCGCGACGTCCGGATCCGGGATCTGGTCGAGCAACGCCGCAGACAGAGCGAGCGGCGCGAGGAACAATGCCCCCGCCGTGAACGGCATCCAGTAGTCGGGCACTCCCGACGCCATCAGCCAACGCCCGACGTCTTTGGTGATGCCGCTCGCGACGATGAACGAACAGCTGAGCCCCGCGAGCAATAGCTCGCTCGCGCGTCGGCCTTCCAGATAACGCACCACGAGCCCCCAGATCATGCCGAGCGGCAAGCCGTTGCAGAACAGCGCAATCATCTTGCCCGAGCGCGGCAGCAGCGCGAACGCGAGCAATGACAGCTCCGCCACACATACCAGGCCCACAATCATGCCGAGCCGCCGCCTGCGCGCGACCTCGGAGACCCATTTGATGCCGATGTACTTCGAGACAGTGTAGCCGAGCACCTGGCTGATCACGAACAACGTCTTCTGATCGAGCCCGAACCAGGCTTCTCCGCTGTAGGTCGCCGCGGCAAACGGCTTGCGAAAGGCGTACATGCAAAAGTACGTCGCAAAAGCTAGGCCGCTCGCGGCGAGGTTCAGGCGCCAGCCGCGCAGGGCGGCGATGCGCGACGGACTCAGGGGACTGAGCCGTTGAGCGCGAACCAGCCAGCGGCCGCTGCGGCGAGGGCAATCGCGAGAATCACCCAGTGCCGAGAGCTCGAGGGCGCCTCCGACTCCACCGGCTCGCGCTCCTCGCGCGGTCGCGCACGGGCAACTTTTCCGACGGGCCCAAGCGCGGGCTCCTCGCGGTTCGAGGCGGCTCGGGCTGCCATGACCGGCGCTTCCGCACGGGCGGCGGCTGCCGGCTTGGGCTGCGGGGCTGGAGCTTTGGGGGCAGGGGCCGCGCGCGGGCTCTCCGGTGCTGCGGTTTGTTCTGCGCGCGCTGAGGCAGAGCTCGGTTGGGGCTTGGCGGCTTCCCGAGCGTGCTCGACGTGGACAGACGGGGTTGCCATTGGGGAGCGTGCCGGAGCACCGAGCGCGGCGCTGTCCGCCGCGGGCCTCGCGGCAGAGCGCGCGTTCGCCGCGGACGAGGCCGGCGCCGGTTCGATTTTCTGGGGCGCGGAGATGGCGATCGGCGCCATCGGCGAGATTTTCTGCCCAGCCGGGCTCGGCTTGGCCGCCGCGGGCACGGGTGCGGCTGCCGGTTTCGCGGCTACCGGAGCGGCGGCAGGTGTCGCCACGACGGCGGGCTTGGCGACGGATGCCGGTTTCGCCACGGAGGCGGGAGTTGAGGGCTGAGCGACGGACACCGGCGCGCGTCCCGCGCGAGAGGCCGGGCTCTCCACATGGCCGTTGGTGGCGGAGCGGGGCGCGCTGGATACGCGAACTGCGCTCGCGGGCAACTCGAACTTGGGCAGTTTGAAGCGATAGCTGCCGCGCTTGGCTTCGGCCATCTCCGAGGTGTGCTCCGAATCGGGTTCCACCGAGAGCAGCTCCCCCAGGCGGTAACGCGCGGTGAGCACCTTGTCACCCACCTCCAGCTCCAGCGCACACGTCAATGAGTTGGACTCGCAATAGCGCATCAACTGCGCGGCATGGAATCGATCCAGCCCGCCCTCGGGCGGCACCGGCTCGGTCGAGTTGAGGTCGATCGGTGGCAAGCTGGCGATCGCTTCGAACTCGTGCTCGCGCGCGGCCCCGAGCTTTTCGAGCGCAGCGTCCCCTTCCACCGATGCGAAGCGCACTCCATCTTGAATACCAGACAAGAACCGAACCTCGCCGCTTCCATCTCGGGTTCGAACCTTCAACAGACCCGTGAAGCACCCGCGGGCGCACTGAGCCATCACCTGTTCAAAGACCGCGTTCATCTCCGACATTAGACGGCCACTCTAGCATTCGACCTCTAGAGGCGGACACGCCGTCTTGTGCGTGTCACGCGCGCGACTTTGGGGGTGCCGAGGCGCTTATGCATCGATTGAATAAAGGCGAGGCGGATCAATCCGTCACTCGCGTCGCCGGTGTCGGTTGTGGCCCTACGTCGCCTCACGTGGCAGCGGCCGAAGTCCGCGTGGCCGACCAAGCCGTCCGCCCCTAGTACGGCGTCCTGCATCAGAGCCACGTTTCGGGTTTTGAGGATCAGGCGCCCGTCGTGAGTCATGTAGCCGTTCGCCAAGTGCGGTGAGGCGCGCGGACTGTGTAACCGGAGTGCCATTCCCAGCGTCTCGAAGATGTTCGCGTCCAGAAGGCGCCGTCGCCGTCGCCGTGAAGCTCTTCGTCATCGAGCCGATGTGAAAGATCGGGTCTGGCCTGGTGACTTGTTTGCCCTCGAGGTCCGCATATCCGTAGGCGCAGCGCAGTAGAGAGCGGTTGGCGCGGTGGACCAGTACGGCGCCGCCGAATGAAAGTTTCTCGCGCGACGTCCGACGCGGCGCATCGTCAAGAAGGGGTGACGGGAAGCGGCTCTCCGCTGAGCTCGGGAAGTGTCGCCACACTGTGGCGGCGTCCAGTTCATCGGTGGCTCGAGCCACCCGGTTAACGCGCGGAGGGGAACGCGCGCACGGTCCGCATCACGAGCCGAGGGCTCGCGATGCCGTGTGCACGAAGGGTCGACGGTGATCCACCGCGAGTGGCTGGGCATGGCAACGCCGGGAGACGGCGCGTGCACCCGCCCGAGGAGCATCCATCGCTACAGCGGTGGCCGCAACGAAACTGACCGCAACAACCCAATGGAGAGAAAAAGATGAGTGCCAAGAACTTCATTCAACACCTTCAGAAGAATCCCGCAGCGCAGGCGTCCCTCAGCGGCGACGGCTGGAGCATTCCAGCCGTAGTTCGCGCCGGCTCCGCGATGGGGTTCGAGTTCACCGGCGACGAGTATCGCTCTGCCTATCGCGAGCTCGCTCTGGATGAGCTCTCGGCGATCACCGGCGGTCTGCAGGCCCTCGGTGGCTGCTCGGCGAACTGGAAGAAGTCGCTCTCGCTCGGCATCGAGCAGGTGATCAATCCGAATCCGATCGATGTGTTCGTGATGCCTTTGCGAGCGCTGTGAGCTGAATTTGCTCGTGGGCGTGGGCCCGCGCCCACGAGCGCCATTGCGTGAGCGAGAACGCCGAGAGGAGAAGCCCCATGGTCATGTCATTACCATTGCCGAATGCTGTTTCGAGCCGCTTGCCCGATGGCCCAGCGGGACACTTTTTACACGGAAACACGGCCGAATACATGCGCGGGCGCCTGGCCTTTCTGGAACGCATGGCTCGGACCTATGGAGACGTCGTGCTGTATCGCCTCGGTTGCGATTCCACACTCCTGATCAACGATCCCGCGTTGTGCCGGCTCGTGCTCGGTGACTGGGAACACGTCGATAACGCCTTGACCACCGGTTGGCTATTCCTCGATCAGAGCTACCTCGCAGTGCAAGGCCGCGAGCGCACCCGTCCGCGCCGCATCGTTCACGCCTCGATGTGCCCAGAGCGCGTACTGTCGCGGCACGCGGAGATGAGCCAGTGCGTCGAACGCCTGGTGGAAAATTGGCAGGTGGGAGACGTGCGCGACGCCATGGGAGACATGATGCGCGTCGGCGTGGAGATGATCTCCGAGGCGCTGCTCGGACGCGACGTGCACAGCTGGGCGCAGGGCACCTTCGCGCTGCTCAGCGACATCCAGGTGCTGGGCGGAGCGTACACCACGTCCCCGGCCGTGCAGGAGCGGCTGACGTTTGCGCGCCGCCAGGGAGTATTCGAGGCCATGGTGCAGGTGGTCGCCGATCTCGTACGGAGCCTGCCCCCGAATCCCGAGGACAACGCACCCGCCATCGGCCTGCTCATGCGCATGCGCAGCGAGGGCTCGCTCACCGATATGGGGCTGATCCACGAAGTGTGTGTGCTGCTCCTGTCGAGCGGCTCGAGCGCAATTCTCGCGCTGAATGTGCTGTACGTATTGTCCTCCTACCCGGAGGTGCGCGAGAAGTTGGAAGCAGAAATGGCCGCGGTCCTTGCCGGTCGCGCGCCGGTCCCGGCCGAGCTGCCAAAGCTGCCGTATCTCGAGCTGGTGCTCAAGGAGACGCTGCGCCTGTACCCACCGGTGGGCCTCATTCCAAGACAGGTGGTGAAGGACTTCGAGTGTGGCGGGTACACCATTCCCGCAGGCTCGCAGATTCACATGAGCCCGCACCTGCTGCACCGCCACCCAGCGCACTGGGACGACCCCGAACGCTTCTGGCCGGAGCGCTTCGAAACCTCGGCCGTGAGCCGGCGGGCGCTGCAGGATGGCGCATTTTTGCCCTTCGGGTCCGGCATCCGGCGCTGCATCGGCGACCAGCTGGCCAGCATCCAGGTCAAGCTGCTGATCGCGACGACGCTGCAACGCGTACGGCTCGACATCGCGCCCGGGTACGTGCCAGCGTACGACGTTTCGCCGATGGGCGCGTGTTATCCGAGCTCGATCGAAGTGCCGATGGTCGTGACGGAACGGCATGCGCGACCCGAGCTCCGCCGCCCGGAGGCCCCGTGAACGAGCTCAGCACCGAGCGAGTGCTCGAATTCTGGTTCGGGAACGAACCCTACGGCAGCGCCGTCCTCGCCCATCGCATGCACAGCTGGTTCGAAGGCGGCCCCGCTTTCGATCGCCAGGTGGCGGACCGCTTCGGGGCCGCCATCGAGCCGTGCGCCCGCGGCGGATACACGGCCTCGGAGGGCTCGGCGCGCGGCGCGCTCGCCGCCATCCTGGTACTCGACCAGTTTCCGCGGCACGTGTTTCGCGGTAGCGCTCGTGCGTTTGCGTACGACGAGATAGCCCTCGGCCTGTGCAAGCGCGCCCTCGGCCAGGGCCGCGCCGAGGAGCTCGACCCGGTGCAGCGGCAGTTCCTGTTCTTGCCCTTGCAACATTCGGAGTGCCTGGAGGATCAGGTCGAGTGCGTGGCCCGTTTTTCCCGGCTCGGCGTCGAAATTCCCGAGGGCCACTGGCTCGCCCCGGTGCTGAAACGCGCGCTCGACGTGGCGCGCTTTCACGAGCTCGTGATCCGCCGCTATGGCCGCTATCCGCACCGCAACGCGCTGCTCGGGAGGCCGAGCACGCTCGGCGAGCAGATGTATCTCGATGCGGGCGGGCCGAGCTTCGGTCAGCTGCCGGAGCGCCAACCATTGTCCGCTGCAACGAGCGCACGTCCCGTCTTTCGCATGTTCGGGCCAGAGCTGTCTGCCAGGGACACTTTGTGCGTGGATGGCCGGGTCGAGGGCATGCGCTGCCTCAGCCACTGGCCCGGCACGGTGGCTCCTGCGGAGCTGCAGCACGACCTGAGCACGGGCATGGCGCTGAAGTATGCGCGCTCGGCGCCCGCGGAGCGGCAGCGCCTGCTCGGGGCGTTCTCTGTGGTGACCAATGATCACTACGACACGGACGGCGCGCTCGCCGCCTTTGCATTGATCGAGCCGGAGCTCAGCCTAGAGCACGAAGACCTGATGCTGCGCGCGGCGCGCACCGGGGACCTGCGCACCTTTACGGGTGAAGATGCGCTCGCGCTCGACCTCACGGTGTGGGCGCTGGCCAACGCACCGAGCTCGCCGCTCGCCGCCGAACTCGCCCAGATCCATGACTACACGGGCCGCGCCCAGCGCTGCTACAACTGGCTCCTCTCCGAGCTGCCCGCGCTGCTCGGGCAGCCCTTTGCCTGGCGCTCGCTGTGGCAGCCGCGCTTCGAGCGCATCCTCGCCGATCTTCGGGCGGTCGAGCAACAGAGCGGCGTCAGCGTGCAGACGCGCCCCGGCGCCGATCTGGCGGTCGTGACCAGCTCGTTTCCGCTCACTCGCCACGGGCTGATCCACGCCGCGGGCGAGCACAACCGCGTGTTGCACGTGCTCGAGCTCGCGGACGGCCCGCACTACCGCTTCATGTATCGCAACGAGTCGTGGTTCCTCGGCCTGCGCGATCGCGTGCCCCGACGGCTCTCGCTCGAGCCCGCGCGCGCCCGCCTGCAAGCGGAGGAGACGGCGAGCCACGGCCGCTGGTGGTGCACTCGGCTCGACCGCACCTCGGCGCAGCTCGGCTTCGGCAGCCCGGACGACACCGCGGACGTGTTCGAGGACCTGCGCCAAGACCTCGAGCCCGCGAGCCACCTGCCGCCTGCGCGCGTGCTGGACGCTTTGACCTTCGCCCTCAGCGCGCCCGCAGACAAGCTGGCGCCCCGAGCACCCCACAGCCAACTGGAGCATCCATGACGACGCAAGCGCTCTCCGACATCGTTGAACCGAAGATCGCTAACTACATCGCGGCCCTGAGCACCGAGACCGATCCATTCGTGATCCAGCTCGCTTGCCAGGGCCACGCGAGAGGCTTTCCCTTCCTGGGGCTGCAGGCGGCCAGCTGCCTCGAGCTGCTCGCGAGCCTGCTCCGCGCCAGGCGGGTCTTCGAATTTGGCAGCGGCTTCGGCTATTCTGCGTATTTTCTGGCGCGCGCCGTGGGTGAAGGCGGGCAAGTGCACGGCTCCGAGCCGGAAGCGGAGCTCCTCGGCGTGCACCGGACCTTGTTCGAACGGCACCCCTACCGGCAGCGCATCCACTTGCACCAGGGCCTCGGGGAGCACGTGCTCGAGAGCCTGAGCGGCGAGTTCGACCTGATCTTCATCGACCACGAGAAGACTCTGTACCCGAGTGCGCTCGCCGCTGCGATCCCGCGGGTGCGCGTCGGCGGCGCGATCCTGGCCGACAACGTGTTGTGGAGCGGCCGTACCGCCGACACGACAAACGCCACCGATCGCGACACCGAGGCGCTGCGGCAATTCAACACGCTGAGCCACGAGGACCCTCGGCTCAAGACCACCATCTTGCCGGTTGGCGATGGATTGAGCTTGAGCCTGAGGCTTTCGTAATGGGGCAACAGGCCGCGAGCGACAATGCTCGTGCCGAAGAAGCCGAAGAAGCCTCGAGCGTGCGCCTGGTGGCGGACGCACGTAGCGCCCTGTTCCGGCACGAGGCGCTGAACGCTTATCGGCGCGGTGAGGCCCTGTCCTCGCCGCTCGCCGTGGCCCCGCTGACCCTGCGCGCGCTGCTCTTCACGCTGGGGCTGGCCGTGGCCGGAGCGCTCGGGGTGCTCTGGTTCGGCGAGGTCGAGATCACCTCGCGCGGCCGCGCCGTGATGCGAGCCAGAGCCGGCGTGCAGCCGCTAATTTTCGAGAGCGTGGGCGTGGTGCGTGAAGTGCACGTGCAGGTCGGCGACGTGGTGGAACGCGGGCAGACCGTTGCGGAGCTCGACTCCACCGCCTTGAGCGCCGCGCTGCTCGAAGCGGAAGCCCAGCACGAGGCCGTGCGCGTGCACGCGGAGCGCGAGTCCAGGGCGGACGCGCACAGCCGCGCGCGGGACAAGGAGCTGCTCGGGCAGCGCGCCGAGCTGACGCGGGAACGCATCGATAGCCAGAAAGCCAGCGTGGAGCGCTTGACCCTGGAAGCAGAGAGCCAACGGACCCTGGAGCAAGAGGGGCTGATCAGTGCCGAAGCGCTGGCGCAGCGCCGCGAGGGGCTGGCCGAGCAATCCCGCCAGACCTTGCTGTTGCGTGACGAGCTCATGCGCATCGAGCAGGACCTGGCCGCGCTCGATCGCGAGCAGCGCACGCTCTCGGCGGCCCGCGCGGAGCGCACGAGCCAGGCGGAGGCGCGGCGGGGTGCGGCGCGTTTTTCGCTTTCCCAGACCGTGTTGCGCGCATCACGACCGGGACGCGTCGAGTCTTTGATGGTGAACGCGGGAGACGTGCTGTCGGAGGGTCAGGTGGTGGGGCTGCTCGTGGCAACGGACAAGCCAGACCTGGTCACCGCGTTCGTGCCCGAGCAAGACCGCGCCTTCGTGCGCGTGGGAGACCGCGTGCGGCTGGAGGTCGACCAGCTGCCGGTGGGCGAGTTCGGTCGCGCCGAGGCCAGCATCGCCCGCATCTCCTCCGAGGTGGCCAGCGCCGCCGAGGTCCAGCACGCGCTCGGCGCGGCGGCCACGCCGGGAGTGCACTTTCGCATCGAGCTCGAGCTGTCTCGCTCGCCCAGGACCGCGCGGCTCACCTCCGGCCTGGGCTCGGGCAGCCTGATGACCGTCAAGCTGTCACTGCGTCGGCGCAAGTTGATCGAGTTGATCTTCGATCCGGTCCGGAAGTGGGTGGACTGATGCCACGGCTATTTCGGCGCGTCCGCTTCATCCCGCAGATGGAGGCTGCCGAGTGCGGAGCGGCTTGCCTCGCCATGGTGCTCGACTACCACGGTGCGAGCGTGCCGCTTTCGGAGGTGCGCGTTCGCTGCGGCGCAGGGCGAGACGGCGTCAGCGCCGCTCACATCTATCAAGCGGCCATCGGCTTTGGCCTCGATGTAAGAGCGCTGCGCGTGCAACCTGCAGAGCTGATCGGGCACTCGCTGCCCGTGATCTTGCACTGGGAGTTCAATCACTTCGTCGTGCTGGAACGCATCGGTCGTAAGAGCGCGACCATCATCGACCCGGCCTACGGTCGCCGTAAGTTGTCGCCGCGCGCGTTTTCATCCGCGTTCACCGGCGTGGTGCTCGGCTTCGAACCGAAGAGTGGTCTCGAAAAGCGGCGTCCGCGCTCGCCTTCGCTGCGCCGCTACGGCGAGCTGCTCGGCTCGCTGCGTGCGGGCTGGCTGTCCGTGCTCGTCTGTGCGCTGTTGCTCGAGGTGCTCGGTCTCGGCTTCCCGGCGGCCAATCAGGTGCTCATCGATCATGTGATCGTGCCGCGCCGCGCTGAATGGATGTGGCCGCTCGTGTTCGTGCTCGCTTTGACGACGTTCGGTTTTCTCGCGCTCGTGGCCGTTCGCGACCGTGTGGTGCGTCGCCTGCACTTTGCGCTCGACCTGAGCCTGATGAGCAACTTCGCCCGGCATTTGTTGAGGCTGCCGCTGAGCTTCTTTCAGGAGCGGTCGACCGGAGATCTGTTGCAACGTGTGGCCGCCCACGGCGAGCTGCGCGAAGCCGCGCTCGGTGCGCTCACTGGCGCGCTCGATGGGCTGCTCGCACTCAGCTACGCAGCCCTGATGTTGGCCTACGACGTCGAGACGAGCGCGATCCTGCTCGG
>JAYWEH010000253.1:0-11422 GCA_043780025.1 Deltaproteobacteria bacterium | reverse complement strand
TATGCCGCCATGATCAAGAGTGTGGACGAAAGCGTGGGTCGCGTTCTCGCCATGCTGGATGAATTGAAACTGGCGGAAAACACGCTGGTGATTTTCTCAAGCGATAATGGCGGCGTCGGTGGCTACGAACGTGAGGGAATCCGCATTTGACGCGGACAGCGTCCAGACGCTGACGCCCATGATCAACCAAGGCAGCGGCTTCGAATCCGGAACGCCGATTCGGGTTTCGACGCCACGCCAGGGCGACCCGATCTTGTCGCCCTCCGGGCGCCTGCTGGTGACCCGGATCAAAGGTCGGGAGGTCGCCGGCTTCATCGACGGAGCGGACGTCGTGACCGCCGAGCAGAGCGGCTACGCGCTTTACTCATTGTCGGCGACCGTTGGCGCGGGAGGCAACCGCGCCGAGATCGAGGACGTCGGTCGCGTGTGCCTGACCGGCGGTAAGGCGGTGTTCTCTTTTGATGAACGCTGGATGGTGTTGCACCACTACGTGACCGACGAGGATGCGACAGAGCTCGGATTCTCTGGCGCGGACGACCCCGGCTTCCAGGACTACACGCAGCTCGGAGCGTCAAATCTGTACCTCGTCGATCTGCTGACCGGCGCAGCGCGGCGCATCACCAACACCCAGCCCGGCCAATACGCGCTGTTTCCGCATTTTCGTTCGGACGGGTGGATCTATTTCGTGGTGCGCACACTCGACGGCAACGAATACTTTGTCGCCAGTGACGCGGCGCTCATTCTGGAGAGCAGCGGTGCCGAAGAATGAAGAATAGAGCCTGGAGCTGAAACGAGGTGGCCGGTGGGCAGCTCGAGCCACCGCCGCGGGTGCAGTCACTGCGGTTCGCGTTAGGATTCTCGTCTGCGCTGCTGCTCGAGGCCTGCGGCGTCCTTGGCGCATCGCCGTTTGAAGGGCATGACGAAACGCACCTGACAGGCCCAAGCCCTGCCCCGGACGCGGCACGCTGCGACGCCGTGGGTCGTGCCCGCGCGGCACTTTCGGTTGCCGATCGGGCTCTCGTCGGCGCTCCCGCAGGCTACCAGCCCGATCTCGCGCTCGCCGCTCGCATCACCGAACTCGCGCGCTCACAAGAGCAACGGCGCCAAGCTGCGTGGAGCATCGCCAAACGCGTACTTACGCCCGTCCCGCTCTCCGAAGCCGTGCCATTCGCTCCGGCGACGTTGCCCGCGTGGCAATCATGGCATGACGAGGAGGACCTGACCCGGATCTTTCGTCATCTCTATCCAGAGCTCAGCTCGAGCGAACGAGCCGCCCGCGCGCCCTTTTCGGACGCAGCAATCGACGAAGCCTGGCGCTGGAACGACGGTGCCATCGCGGATTTCGAGAGTTGGACGGTCGCTCGTTGGGAAGCCTATCGGGCCGCCATTGACGAGCGGAGCGAGCTCGCTGGTATCGCGGGGATCCGGCGCGTCGCCTACGCGCCAGCGGCGAGCCGACATTTTATCGAGAGCTACCCAGAGCTTCTCGGTTGCGCTGACGAGAACTCTAGCGATCACCCTGAATTGTTTGCCAATCCGGCATCGGGTTGCGAGGCGGCGTCGGCCGCACCCGCGTGCCTGTCTGCGACTTTCCCGAGAGCCTCCACGTTGGTCAAAGCCGATTGGCGCCGTACCGGCATCGGTACCCCGCTGCCCACCTTTGACACGTCGGCGAGCGCGCTCGGGCGCAGGCTGAGCGCCGGCGGCTCATTCAGCTGGGCCGAGCCGGACGGCGAAGCGGACCCCGGCGAAGATCAGATCTACACGCTGAAATTGCCGAACGGCAACGTCTACCGCCTCGCTGGCTTGCACATCATGACCAAGGAGCTCGATCACTGGTTCTGGCTCACGCTCTGGTGGTCGCCGGATCCGGACAGCGACTTTGGGGCGGATCGCCCGGACGCGGTGCCGGCGCCGTTTGGCAACTACAAGTTGTGCAGCGTGGTGGACTTCATCGAAAACGACCCCGACCCCACTGGTGGATTCGCGGCGAGCCAACCGAGCCTGGGTGCCGCGCTCGCTCGCACCCACTCCGGAGTCGGCGGCCCGAGCTGGTGCTCGAACCCGTACATCGAACGCGGTGACGGCAACGCGATGACTAATTGTATCGGCTGCCACCAGCACGCGGGGACCGGTCTGACGCCGCTCGAGATCTTGGCCGATGGGGCCCAGTTTCCGGAGTTTGGACGCGCCCTCGTGCGTGACGATTTTCCGTCGGACTACGTGTTCGACGCCGCCGCCGGTGACGACCTGAGGGCGATGTTCGAGGAGACGGAGGATCACTATCGAACCGGCGACGTCGCCGAGTGAGCGTCAGGAAGACCGCGGCGATTCGTAGCGCCGCGTACCGGAAACGGCCAGCACGAAATCGGCGCCGAAAGCCAATGCTGGGGTGAGCGCGCCGAACACCGGCGAGTGGAGCAGCCGTTCCAAACCGAGGACCACGGCCTCAGCGGTAAATGCGTAGCCATCGGGTGTGTCGAGCCAGGCTTCGCGGGAGTCCCCTCGTGCATTCACCGCGCGAGCCCAGAGCTGCGCGCCCCCCTGCTCTCGGTCGCGCGGGCTCGGATCGGCGACACAAGCGTCGACCGCGGCCATCAGCGCCGCGCGCATGAAAGGCCGCTCGAAACCCCGCTCGAGGGCGCGACCGAGCCGATGCAGGAGCGGTGGCGAGGCCCCGAGGAGCCGCGCCGCCGCCCGCGGCACAGCAATGTAGGTAGTGATGTTCGGAATGCCGGTGGTGCGAAATGCGGTCGACAGATCGCCCCAAGGTATCGGCAGGCCCATGCGCGTTCCGCCCCGAAAGGGTACCTCGCGCATGGCGTGGCCAAAGCTGACGCGGGTGAGCTCTCCAGCGCGGCGTACAAAGTTGCCACGGAGTACGCCTTCGAGGGAGGCCCGCACGGTTCCGGCGCTCGGGCGCCCCGTCGTCGCGAACGCGATTTGGAGCTCGCTCGGCTCGTCCAGGCCTGCGGCGACATAGGAGGCCAGACAGTCACTCGGCACCACGTCGAAACCGAGACCGGAAATCATCGCGATGCGCGCTGCCTGCGCGGCGGCGTCCAAGGCGAACAGCGCCTCGAACACGGGTATTTCCCCCGTGATATCCACGTAGCTCGTGCCAGAGGCCAGGCACGCCTGCTGCATCACCTGAGCCGTATGCACGAATGGCCCTGCCGCGTGGCAGACAATCTGGACCCCCGACAGCGCACGCTCGAGCGCACCGCGATCGTCGAGGGGCGCGACCACATGCGGCAAACCGAGCTCATCCGCCAGGGCAGCGAGTTTCGCTGCGTCACGCCCAGCAAGCAGGGGACGATGCCCGTGGGCGAGCGCGCGCCGCGCGATCAGCTGGCCCGTATACCCGTATGCGCCATAGATCATGAAGCCGGCGCGGGCCATCTACGTGCATCTAGCAGATGGCGCGGCAAAACGGGAGCCCGGTGGACAAAACGTTTACGGCAGCCCACTCTGCGCTGGCCCCCGAGCTTGGAACCGAAGGCACCGTGTCAGACCCGCAGCCCGAGCCCCGCCGGAAAGGCATCGCCATCGCGGCCCTCGTCTCGTTTGCGCTGCTCGAGATCGTCGTGGCGCTGTGCCTAGTCCCACCTCCGGTGCGCGCCGTGACGGCAGCGGCGGACCACTTCTCCGCGGAGCGCGCCCGGGTAGCGCACCAGCGCGTATTCGCATCGAGCAAGGCCCATCCGAGTGGGGGCCGGGAGCATCCGCACGTACTCGCTCGCCTCATCGGCGAGCTCGAAGCGCTCAGCCTTGCCCCCGAAATCCAATCGGGCGTGAGCTGCACACCGGACGGGATCTGCGCCGAGCTCCGCAACGTCGTCGCCCGCATCCCCGGCGTGCGCCCCGGCTTCGACGTCGTGCTCGCCGTCCACTACGATTCGGTGGCTGCCGGGCCCGGGGCAGGAGATGACGGACAAGGCGTCGCGAGCCTGCTCGAGATCACACGCGCATTGCAGGCCGCACCAGCAGCGAGCGGCGTGATATTGCTGTTCACCGACGGGGAAGAGCTCGGCATGTTGGGTGCGCGCCTGTTCGTCGCCGAGCATCCCCTCGCCAAGGAAGCGCGCGTGGTCGTGAACCTGGAGGCCCGCGGCAATCGCGGCCCCAGCCTCATGTTCGAGACGACGATCGGAAGCGGCTGGTTGATCAACCACTACGCGGCAACGCCCCGTCCGGTGTCCAGCTCGCTGTTCGGCGCGGTGTACCGCACTTTGCCCAACGACACCGACTTGACCGTGTTCAAGAACCACGGCTGGCAGGGCCTCAATTTCGCGTTCGTGGGCGGCGTGGAACACTATCATACGCCACTCGACACGGCTGAGCGCCTCGATTGGCGATCCGTGCAGCAGCAGGGCGACGCCGCGCTCGCCACGCTGCGCCAGATTGCAGCCCATGGCATTCAGCGCCCGGGCACGGAGGCTATCTATTTCGACGTGCTCGGCCGGTTCCTCGTGCGGGTTCCGGCGCCTCTCGGCCTCGTGATCGTGCCGCTGCCGTTGCTCGGGTTCGCGTATGCAATCATCCGCGCGCTGCGCCGCGACCGCGCCGCTGCCGGCCCGTTTCTGCGCGCGCTGCTCTCGGTCGTTCTGGCGCTGGCGGTGCCGCTCGTCTCCGCGGCGTTGCTCGGTGGCTTGCTCGCGGTACTCGGCGCCTTGCCATTTTTGATCGTCGCCCAACCAGCACCGCTGTTGATTGGGCTCGTGGGGCTGACCCTGGCGGGGCAGTCCGCCGCCTGGCAAATCCTCGATGCCCGGCGACACACGCTCTTGCTCTTCGACGTGCTCTGGATCGTTTGGGCGCTGGTGGGCCTCTGGCTCGCGGTGAGCCTGCCGCCCGCAAGCTATGTCACGTGTGTGCCCGCCCTCGGGGCCGCGCTCGGGCGCATCTGGATGGGTCGCGCGCCGACCTCCGCGCGGACGGGCTACCTGATGCTGGCAAGCGCATGGCTCGCGGCGCTGTTGTGGCTGCCGCCTCTGTCGCTTTTGCCGGGCACGATCGGCGTGGGCTCACCGTGGCTCCTCGGCGGGGTGTTCGCCTTTGGGCTGAGCCCGCTCTTGCCACTTCTGGGGCCTCTGCTCGCCGGTCGCAAAACGTTCCTGGCGCTCTTGGCTGGCAGTATCGCCATCGGGGCGAGCCAGCTCGCCTGGGCTCCGTACTCGCCGGACGTTCCGAGGTGGCTACCCTTGGTGTTCGAGCAGGAAGCGGGTGGAAGGGCGCATTTCTTGGCCGATACAGCTGCCCCGCTACCGTCGGAGCTGCTCGGCGCGGCAGATTTCAGCCCACGACCCGCGCGGCCCCATCCCTGGCCCGGATTTGGCCCTGCAGCGATGTACGCGGCGAATGCACCGCCGCTGCCTGACGCGGCCGTTTTTTCCGTCCAACCTGTGCTCACCCGGACAGCCGCAAACACTCTGCAACTCGAGGCCACGCTGCCCCCGGACGCTTGGGCCCTCGGCGTGCTGTTGCCGCCGGAAGTGCGGCTGACGAGCGCGGTCTGGCGTGGGCGCAGCGTTCCCCAACTCGGGGAGCGCGGTACGCACCGTCTGCTGTTCGTGCCCGTCAGCCCCAGGGAGCTCTCGATCGAGCTCGGCTTCGCGTCGGGTGTTCCACAAAAGCTCGAACTGCTCGCGATTGGCCTGGGCCTGCCGGCACACGTAGAGGCGCTGGCAGGCGCGCGCGGGGCGGCCGCGGTGACCTCCGGTTTTGGTGATCTGACCGTCGTCCGCATGGAAACCGCGGTGGCCGAGTAGCCGCGAGCGCGAGCGAAGGCTCGCGGGGCCGAATTTGCGGCATTGTAGCTCGACAACGGCGTACGAGCGATGACAAGCTGCCCGAGCGGAGCTGATGAAACAATGACGAGCTGGCCCGATTCGCGCTCACCATCCCCCAAGCTACGTTTGAGCTCACGCACCGGCGAACCGGTGAACTCCCCCAGTTCCGCAGGCACGCCCGCGGCCCACTCGAGCATTTCCGATGTTCAAGGGGACGCCGATACGCGCCGCGTCGCCATCGACAAGGTCGGCATCACCGGCTTGCGTCATCCGATCTCGATCCGAGATCGTTCGGACAAGGTGATGGCGACGGTGGCCGTGTCCAACCTCTACGTGGCTCTGCCGCACCACCAACGCGGCACTCACATGTCGCGATTAATTGAAATCGCGAACCAGCGAGACCGCATCCTGTCCGTCGCCTCCTTCCGAGACCTGCTGTCGGAGGTGGCCCTTCGCCTCGACGCCGCCGAGAGCCACGTCGAGATGCGCTTTCCGTTCTTCCTCACACGCCCGGCGCCGGTGAGCGGTGCGCTCAGCTCGATGAACTACGAGGTCTCACTGACTGGCGGCATCGAGCGCGGCAAACACCGGCTGCGGGTGGGCGTCTCAGTGCCGGTCACGAGTCTCAGCCCCGGATCCAAGGCCTCCGCTTCGCGCGCGGCCCAGAGCCATCGCACGCACGTGGCGCTGACGGTGGAGGCGCTCGAGCCGGTGTGGATCGAGGAGCTCATCGAGCTGGCTGAGCGCCATGCCTCGAGCCCGCTCTATGCCGTGCTCAAGCGGCCCGACGAAAAGTTCGTCACCGAGCAGGCCTATGACAATCCGAAATTCGTCGAAGACATCGCGCGCGATGTCGCGCTCGGGCTGAGCGCTGACAGACGCGTCCAGGCCTATCTGGTGGAGGTCGAGAGCGAGCAGTCCGGCCACAATCACGCGGGCTTCGCCGCCATCTCGAGCCCGACGTGGAGGCCGCTTTGAGTGACGCGGCGGGAGAGGCCCCCGCGCCGCTCGCCGCTGCTTCGCGCATGCGCGCACCTCGACACTATGACCTGATGGTAGGCGGCTTCGTTGCTGTCCTCTTGTGCTCGAACCTGATCGGTCCCGGCAAGACCGTGAGCCTGCTGCCCTACGGCATCCCCCTGTCTTTTGGTGCCGGCAACCTGTTCTTTCCGGTGTCGTACATATTTGGGGATGTGCTCACCGAGGTCTACGGGTACGGCCGCGCGCGCCGTGCCATCTGGTGCGGGTTCGGCGCGCTGCTCTTCGCGTCCCTGATGAGCTATTTGGTGGTGGGCATGCCGCCCGATCCGGCGGAGCCGTTCAACACCATCTTGCAGCCGGCGCTGGAACTCGTTTTCGGCAACACCTGGCGCATCGTGTTCGGTTCGATGCTCGCGTTCTGGGTGGGTGACTTCGTCAACTCCTACGTGCTGGCGAAGATGAAAATCGTCACCGGGGGTCGGCACCTGTGGGCTCGCACAATCGGCTCGACCATCTTGGGGCAGCTGGTCGACAGCATCATTTTCTATCCGATCGCCTTCGCCGGAATCTGGACCAGCGCTACCGTGGTTAAGATCATCATCTTCAATTGGATGCTCAAGGTTTTGGTCGAGGTGGTCTTCACGCCACTCACGTATCTTTGCGTCAACGCACTCAAGCGGTCGGAAGGTGAAGAACACTTTGACGTCGGGACTAACTTCACGCCTTTTTCTCTGGAGCCCTGAGTCGGCTGACTCGGCCCTGCGGGCGCTCGTCCAGCGATCGAGCCACGGAATGGTCGCCACCCTGGCGAGCGCGCTCGTTCACTGCGCAGCCCGCACTGCTCCCGATGCGGCCAGTCCGAGTCCCCCATCGACGGTAGTCGCAGAATCGGCTCGCCCCGCGACGACGGGTAGCCGAGCAGCGCCCGAACTCGAGCTGCTTCGTGCCTTACCGCTCCAGACGATCGATGATTTCCAGCCATCGGGGCTCGCGCTCTACCGGGGCCATCTGCTCACCGTGTCCGACCGGCATGACTCTGACGTCTTCGAACTCCTGCTCGGCTCCGACCGCGTCAACCGGCGTTCTTTCGCGCATTTCGCTCCGCCGGGAGACGAGTCGCCGCCGCTGGATTTCGAGGGGGTGAGCGCCGACGGCGAAGCCTTGCTTGTCGTGAGCGAACGGCATTTTCGCGTGCTCCGCGTTCAGCTCGAGCCGCCCGAGCAGGGCCGTGCTCCCGGGGCCGCGAAGGCTCGCTGGCTCACTGAATCACTCGAGACTCGCGGCCACGAGGCGGGGCTGTTTCAGAAGCAGAATGCGAACTTCGAGGGCCTCGTTCGCCTTTCATCGGGTGCGCTGTTGCTCGCCGCAGAACGAGAGCCGCGCGGTCTGATGCAGCTCGACGCAGACCTGTCCGAAGGTTCGGGGCGAACCTGGGCGATGCCGAGCTCCGCGTACGCAGTGCCGGCGGAGCGAGCGGCTGACTTCTGTGACCTGGCGACGACGGGAGGTCGAGTCTACGCGCTGGTGCGTAACGCCCACTTGATCGTGGAATTGCACGGCACCCCCAATGGCTATCGCGAGGGCGCCGCCTGGAGCTACGCGGCAGCCGAAAACGCGCCGGAGTTTGCCTACGCAGACCCTCGTTTTGGGCTCGCGGAAGGCTTGGCCATCGGGGAGCGCGAGATCTTCGTCGTGCTCGACAACAACGCCCAGGCGCGCCGTGCCTTCCCCGAGGACCGGCGCCCACTCTTGTTCGTTTTCAAGCGGCCGCCGGAGTTATAGCCGCGCCGCGCGCTCGACCCGAACACGATACGCCCCGAGGCTCGCATCGAGCTGATCAACCAGCCGAGGGTCGGCCTCGTGCAACATCGCGAGCAGCCCGTACAGGGCCGCGTCAGCAAGGGTCGGCTTCGCTCCGAACAAGAATGGCTCTCGCTCGAGAGTGCGCAGCGTCGGCCTGAGCAATTCACGTGCACGCTCGAATAACGACGCGCTTTGCGAGCGCCACAGATCCACGCAACCGGCACCAAACTTACGCTCCTTGATCAGCGTGTAGAGCGCGCGATCGCCCGCATCGGCCCATGCTTGTTGGACCACCGGCGAAGCGATCCGAAACAACACGTCCTCTAGCGGCCCGTCGCAGAAGTCCGCGTAGGCCCAGATGGGCCCTTCCAGCGGCGGCGGGCACAGGGGGCGGGCGGCTTCAGCCGCGAGCAACTGCTCGCAGATGCGCCGGGATTCGACGATCACTCGGCCGTCGTCCATGAGCAATACTGGTACATAAATGTACCCGCCAGTAAGCCGTGCCAGCTCACGCCTGTCGCTGTACGGCACCTCGGCGACCTCGTGCTCGATGCCCAACAAGTCCAGCAACATCTGCACCTTTCTCGCGTAGGCGCTGTATCTGAATCGGAATAGCTTCATGCCGTTGGCGTATGCCAATGCCACCCCGATCGCCAACGAATGTTTCCCATGCTAGATGAGGAAATCTCATGCCCGGACCCGCCCCTCCCCGCCGTGACGTCTTGCCCTCGCTGAATGCCTTGCTGGCGTTCGAGGTGGCGGCTCGCCAGCTCAGCTTTACGCGGGCCGCGGCGGAGCTCGGCGTTACGCAGACCGCCGTGAGCCATCAGATCCGCGGGCTCGAGGCCGAGCTCGGCACGTCCCTGTTTCGCCGATCGCCTCAGCGCATCAGCTTGACCGATGAGGGTCAGGCCTGGGCGGCGGAGCTCGCCGCCGTCTTTTCGCGCCTGCGCGAAGCCAATCGCAGGTTGCGGCAACGCGAACGGTCGGTGCGTCCACTCGTGTCCGTGAGTGTCATCCCCTCGTTCGGTTCACGCTGGCTGGTGCCTCGGCTGGGACGTTTTCTCACCGAACACCCCGACGTCGACGTGCGCATTTCCGCGAGCGAGCGCCTGGTGGACTTCAGCCTGGAACCGGTGGACATCGGCATCCGCTACGGGCTCGGGCGCTACGCAGGGCTCTCGAGCGTTAAGCTCGCCGACGACGCGTTCGTGGTGGTGGCCGCTCCAGAGCTCGCGGGCAAACGTGAACTCTGGAGGCCCGAAGATCTCGCCGGTGAAACGTTAATTCACGATGACTACCCCGACGCCTGGCTCCGCTGGTTCGCGGCACGGCGCCGCACGTTGCCGGGCGGGGCACGCCAGAACCAACTCACCGACTCATCCATGCTGGTGGAGGCGGCCGTGCGAGCTCAGGGTGTGGCCCTCGCTCGCTGGTCGCTCGCCGCAGACGAGCTCGCGCTCGGGCGCCTGGTGCTCTTGTTTCCCAAACAGCCAGCGTTGTCCACCGGGCTCGGCTACTACCTCGTGAGCCCGCGTGAAAACGCCAAGCGCAAGGTAGTCGCCGCCTTTCGCGATTGGGTAGTTACGGAAACGCGGAGCCTTCAGCTGCTTTCCGCCAGCCCTCAGGTTATGCCTCGGGCATGGCAGCAAAAAAGAAAGCGGCGCCACGCAAGCAAGCCACACGTCCCGCGGGGATCAAGCGCCGTCGGGGAGTAAAATTATCGCCCACGGAACTCACCGCTGCCGAGCTCGCGGAGGTTCCGCCCAGCCCGGAGCTCGATGCATTGATCGCGGGGGTTCAACGCGCCGGGGGGCAACTGCTCGCGCGATATCGCGAACCGCTCGGGGGAAAGCCGCTGCTCCTCGTGTCGCTACCGGTAGCGCAGATCTCACCGACGCCGTTCCAACGCGACGTCAGCGATTCGCACGTGCGCAAGCTGACGCGCGCCATGGACAAGACGCAGCGATTTTTGGATCCGATCATCGTCGTGAGTGATCAGGACCGCTACTGGACGCCGAACGGTAACCACCGCTTGACCGCGCTCAAGGAGCTCGGTGCGCAGGCGATCATCGCGCTCCTGGTGCCAGAGCGATCGGTGGCGTACCAGATCCTGGCGCTCAACATCGAGAAGGCGCACAACCTCAAGGAGAGAGCGACCGAGGTCTTTCGCATGTACCGCGACCTGGCCACCCTCGACGATCGCGCAGAGAGCAGCTTCGAGCTGGAGTTCGAGGAGCCGGCGCTCGTGACGCTCGGCTTCGTCTATTCAAAGCGCGGGCGGTTCGCCGGCGGCGCGTACAACCCGGCGCTGCGCAAGGTCGACAAGTTCGGCGCTCAGCCCTTGTCCAAGATGCTGCCCGAACGCGAACGCCGTGCCGACCGCCTGCTCGAGCTGGACGACGCGGTCGCGCTGGCCGTGGAACGCTTGAAGGCCAAGGGTCTGAACAGCCCGTATCTGAAAAACTTCGTGGTGGCGCGCATCAACCCGCTGCGCTTCATCAAAGGTGACCCGCCGAGCTTTGACGAGCTGATCGACACGATGCTCAAACGCGCCCAGGGCCTGAACGCAGACAAGATCAAGCCCGAGGAGCTGGCGCGCAGCGGCGGCGCCCCCGACGAAGCAGAAGGCTGACGAGACAGGCCCCCGGAGTCGATGAGCTGTCGCGCTCGCTTCGCGCCGGCACGAGCTCGTGCTTTCACATTGACGCGCAGCGCCGATCCCAAGCGATCGCGCGCGCGCGCCAGATGCGAAGCGCTCGAACACACGCGCTGCAACGGCTGACACGTCGCATCAACTTCATCCGTTCGGAGCTCGCCGGCGCACAGGACACTTTGCGTCTCAC
>JAYWEH010000252.1:0-11446 GCA_043780025.1 Deltaproteobacteria bacterium | reverse complement strand
AGAGCCATGGCGGCCGCACACTGGCGGTGGCCAACACACCCAACATCAACGCCAAGACCATTCGCCACATCGTCGGCGTCCCCAACCATGTCCGCTCCTGGCGGCGCGAGTGCTACCAGGATGTGGGCGGCCACGCTCGCGACATTCACGTGGCGGACGACTACGAACTGTTGATCCGCACGTTCCTTGGCACCCGCATGGCTCGTGTACCGAAGCTCGGGTACATGCAATGGCGCAACCGCGGCGGCACCATCGAGGGCGGCAACACCCACAAGGCGCGTAACAAGGAGATCCAGCGGCTGACTCGCGCGTTCAGCCAACACTACGACGGCCGCATCCACGCGCGGCTCGGCGAGCTCGGGGTGGATGATTTCGTGTGGAAAGAGGGAGAGAGCTCCTTCTCGCGTCTGTGGTCAGTGCCCAATCCCGAGCTGGAGTCGCACTGCACGTTGCTGATGCCCTAGAGCATCTCACGACCTGTCGCTCGATGAGGCTGCTCCAGAATGAAACGACGAAGCGTTACCAACTCGAGCCCTGATCGTTCGGGGTGGCTAATCCGATGCCCTCGCTGGTCGTTGCGTGAGCATCAGCATTCTTCTGAGCTCGGGGTGTATATGCGATCGTTGTATCCAGCAATCAGCTGCTTGTGCGCGTTCTCGGTTCCTTGCGTGTGGAGTGTCAAATCGATGGCGCAAGAAGCCACCTCCGCCGCGCAGCTAGCGGCCTCGGCGGACCTATCCACCGTAGGCGCGAGTGGCTCCATCGCGGACGACGGCACAGCGGATTCGGATTATCTCCACCGTTACCCGCCCTTCGCCAATGCGCTCGAACTCGGCGCCTTCGCCGGGCTGCTGCTCGTCTCCGACAACAACAGCTTCCGCGGACCAGCCACGGACTCGGGTGGCGTCAGGACGCCGCGCCCGTATTCCGAGTACTCGCCGGCGCCCGAATTCGGCGCGCGCGTTGCCTATTTCCCGCTGTCCTTCCTGGGCGCCGAGCTGGAAGGCATGATTGCGCCGGCCGCGACGGACTCCGGTGAAGGCGCAACGGTCATGAGCGGCCGTGCGCATGTGATCGTGCAAGCGCCGTTCTGGAGCATCGTGCCTTTCGCGCTGGGTGGTGCCGGTTATTGGATGGCGATGAACAGCACCTCGGGTGACGACAGCGATCCCGCTTTTCATTTCGGCGGAGGCGTCAAGGTCGCCGCCACGTCCGATCTGGCGTTTCGTCTCGACGTTCGCGACACCATCACGAACCAGCGTGCCATTGGGGACTACCCAAACAACGTTGAAGTGACCGCTGGCGCCAGCTTCGTGCTCGGTCGCCCGAATAATGCACCCGAAGACGCGGACGCAGACGGGCTGCGCGACACCGACGATCGTTGCCCTCAGGAAGCCGGGCCCGCCCCCAGCGGCTGTCCCTTGCTCGACCGAGACGGCGATCAGATCCGCGACGCACAGGACCAGTGCGTGGACGAGCCCGGTCTAGCGCCCACGGGCTGCCCGGCGGGTGACGCCGACACGGACGGCGTCCTCGACTCGGATGACCAGTGCGTGCACGAGGTCGGCATCATCCCGAGCGGCTGCCCCGACGGCGACGCGGACGGCATCCTCAATCGAGACGATCAGTGCCCCACCGTCGCGGGCCTCGCGCCAATCGGCTGCCCGGGTGACGCCGATAGCGATGGCTTCGTGGACTCGGCGGACAAGTGCCCGGACAACGCCGAGACCAAGAACGGATTCGAGGACAACGACGGTTGCCCCGACGAAATCCCGGACGTGGTCAAGACCTTCACCGGCGCCATCCGTGGCATCGAGTTCGACGTGAACAAGGACACGGTTCGCCAAAGCTCGCACATGGTCCTCGATCAGGCCGCGGCAATCCTCGAGGCGTACCCCACACTGCGCGTCGAAGTGATCGGGCATACCGACGACACCGGGTCGCGCGAGCACAACCTCGAACTGTCCCAGGCACGCGCTAATGCAGTACGCAGCTACCTCGTCTCGCAAGGTGTGGAAGAATCTCGCATCATCGCGAGAGGCGCTGGCCCCGACGAGCCCCTCCTCACAGAGAAGACGCCCCAAGCTCGCCAGAAGAACCGCCGCATCGAGTTCCAGATCCTGAAGTAAACCCGGCTAGGCAGGCTGGAGGTCGCCGAGCGGGGCACCCAGCCGGCAGACTGTAAGATTTCCACGAGAGCGGAAGGCGGGGCTGGACTGATGTGGAAACGTTTTCCACGTTTTCCGGAGATCTGCGAGGATGTGGGCTCCTCTTACCCTCTCGACCAGCCGAGGCATCGCGATGCACCTCCAACACCTTTCAGTACCCGCCCTCGCTCTTCCGTTTCTCCTCAGCGCCTGCTCGGGCGAGGGCACAGGTGGCGCGCGTCCCCTGGTCCAGGTGCCGCCGGAGGAAGGTGTCGCGGGCACCGAAGGCAACACGGCGGGCTCGTCCGGCGGTGAAGAAGGCCCTGCTCTAGCGCCAGCGTCGCCAAACCCAGCGCTCACGGGCGTCGAGATGCCCGGAGCGGACTGCCCGGTTCCCACGCTGCCCGCGTTCACCGAGTTGACCGAAAACGCGACGCTCCCCGACCCGTTCACGTTTCTGAACGGCGCCCCCGTCACCACTCAGGCTGAATGGGCGTGCCGGCATCGCGAGTTGCGCGCGATGTTCGAGCGGTATGAGACGGGGGCCAAGACGGAGAAGCCGGCGGAGGTCACAGGCGCCTTCACCGATGGCACGCTCGCGGTGACCGTTTCGGATGGCGCCGGCAAGACGGCGACCTTCAACGTAAGCATCACCTACCCTGCCACCGGGACGGCGCCCTACCCCGCCATGATCGGGCTGAACGGTGGCTCCCTGAACAGCGCCCGCCTTCAGGAGCAGGGCGTGGCGATCATCAACTTCGGAGTCAACGACGTGCGCCAGGAGGCGAGTCGTGCGACGGGGCCGTTCACGGCGTTCACGGGGCTCAGTGACTCCGGGTCCCTGATCGCGTGGGCCTGGGGTGTCAGCCGCGTCATCGATGCGCTCGAAACAACTTCCGCTGCGAACATCAACCCCCAGCGCCTCGGCATCACCGGTTGCTCCCGCTGGGGCAAGGGCGCGCTGATGATCGGTGCCATGGATTCGCGCCTGGCCCTCACGATCCCGCAGGAGTCGGGGTCGGGCGGCACCGCCGCCTGGCGCGCAGCGGAATACGAAAACGAAACGGCACCGCAGGGCTGTGAGTCGATGACCGGAGACACCACGCGCTGCGTCCAGAAGCTGAGCTCTACCTACACCGAGACGCAGTGGTTCGGAAACTCGATCGCGCAGTTCTCGGCCGCCGTGAATCGCCTGCCCGTCGATCACCATCAGCTCATCGCCATGGGCGCCCCCCGCGGCATGCTCGCCCTCGGTAACATTGGTTGGAGATGGCTCGGCCGCTACGGCACCATCCAGGGCATGACTGCGGCCCGCGAAGTGTACACGGCGCTAGGCGTCAACCAGAACATCGGCTTCGTCGAGAGCGGCCACAACCACTGCGGCAACATGGATTTCACCGGCCGAGAGCAGACCGCGGTCGATGCTTTCGTCGCGAAGTTCCTGCTCGATCAAGACGTGAGCACGGATTATTGGGACGGCTCCGGCGTCCCCTTCGACGCCACGCGCTGGGTGGATTGGGCAACACCTACGTTGCAGTGAAATAGCTGAGAGGGGCTCGCCGCGGCGAGTCCGGTCTCACAGCGCGTTTCGCGTCTATTTGCCGCAATACGAGCGCATCACGTTGCGCACGTGTTCGCCTGAGTCCGTGAGCTCGGTGGAGGTCCAACCGCCTTTGACGTTGCCCCCGGGCTCCAGAATGGAGACGGTCTCGCCGGCTTTGTCCGAGACGGAGTAGTTGAGCCAACTGATGTGGTTCTCTTCCATGAAGTCGATCCACGCCTTCCACTCTGTGTAGTTGTTCGCGCCCTGGCCCGAAGCCTGCGGGCCACTCGATTCAGTGACGAAGACGGCAATGCCCGCATCGACCGCCGCCTGCGTGCGCTTGCGCAGCCAGTCGCCGTGGGTGTCCGCGTAGAAGTGGACGGAATACATGACATTGGTCTGCCCCTCGAGCGGGTCCTTCGCGACGAGATCGATGCGCTGATCCCACTCCGGTGAGCCAATGATGACGATGTTGTCCGGGTCGTGCTTGCGGATAGCGCCGATCACCGCGGCTGCGTATTCCTTGACCTGCGGCCAGGTCTCGTCTTTTTCCGGTTCGTTGAAGATCTCGTAGATGACGTTGGGCTTGTCACCGTACTTCGCCGCCAGCTCCGAGAAGTAGGCGACGGCCTCGGGCTGGTGCAGGTTGTGCGCGTGCCAATCCACGATGACGTAGACGCCGGCCGCAATCGCCCCCTCGATGACGGCCTCCACGCGCTCTTTCGAGGCAGCCGAATTGCTCAGGTAGGCGCCGTCGGGCTCGATGCCCATCGCCGGGCGCACCACATCGACGCACCAATCTTCCGAGAGCCAGCGAACGACGTCCGCGTTGTAGTACTGCGGCCACCAGTTATCCCAACCGAAGGCTTGCCCGCGCAGCACGACGGGCTTGCCGCCGGCGTCGAGCATTTGCGCGACCTTCACGCTCAGCTGGCCATGGCTCGCGACCGGTGAGGTGCGCTCGCTGGCTTTGGGGATGGGCGTCTCTACATCCAGCTTCGCCCCTTTGCCGCGTGGCTGAGCCGCAGGCGTCGATGTTGCAGCGGTGGTGGCAGCGGCGTCCGGGTTTTGCGCCGTCTTGCGTAGACATCCGCTCGAGACCAGGGCGCACGCGAGAGCAGCCGCAGCCGCCCCGCGTGAATAAAACGTAACCCCCGTTCCAAAATTGAGTGATCGATCCGACGGCATCAAGTCATCCTTGAGTGGAAATTGTGGTGCGCAGGTGTAGGCGATCACGTCGCGAGTTGCACCATGCTGAATCCGGAGGGACTGAGCGCAGCCGCAAGTCCGCGTAATCTTGAGCCATCGCCACTCTGCTGGGGGCGTAGCGTTGCTGCCACCGCAGACCTTTTCGCCTCGAATTCAGCCCGATCAGGGCGTCCCCACCAAGGCCGCATAGTTCCGGTGAATGTGAAAGCGGGTCTGCCTGCGTCGAGCGAACGTGGACAACGCTCGTATTCACCGGCAGCATGGACCTTGCTTCCACGCCGTTGTGCCCTAGGGTAGATGGACACGCGGCTCGGGAAGCTCGGTCATTGCAACTCATGTCATTGCAGCGAAGCAACTCTTATCGGCGCGCGTGCGTGGGCATCGTCTGCGCTCTCGGAGCGCTCCTGGCGAGCTGCGCCACCGGCGTGGGCATCGACGGCGAAGTGTTGCTCGTGCCCTATCCCGAAGAAGAAGAAGTCGAGGGCGGTGACGACCTCGACGGCGCCACGAACAGCCTGGAGCCCGCGATCGATGACGCGGACGTGGTGGCGGGCGCTGAGCCATCGACGAACGCCGAATCCGAAGACTCGAACGCCTCGCCCGCCGAGGAGCCTGACGACGACGACCCGGAGCAGGTTCCTGCCGAAGGCATCCCCATCGATACCGAGCAGGACAACGACGATATTGATCGCGACAACGACAACGACCCGGATCCGATCATCCCGCCCGATCCGTCGCCGAGTGTCCCCCCGGTGGACGTCCAGCCGCCGTCGAGCACTCCGCCCTCGACCACGCCTCCCTCGACTACACCGCCCATTACTCCCCCGATCGACACGACCCCACCAGCTCCAAGCCTACCGCCCACGGATCCGCTCCCTCCGGTCGAGCCTCCGGCGCTGCCACTCGAAGGGCACTGCCTCTCCGCCTGGGAGGGCAGCAGCTGTGACACGTGCAGCGGCCAGACCCAGAGCGATCTATTGGCCTGCCGCGTCTACATCGATTGCTACATCATCAACGAGTGCGATCCACTGACCTGCGGGAGTATTGAACAGGCCTGCGGCGTCAATAGCCTGGGCAATGGGCTCGCGCCGAAGGGCGTAGCCGACGCGGTCTACAGCTGCATGTGTACGCCCTGAGCGCGCTTTTCGACTAACTCAGGCCCCTCGAAGTTCAGCTCGATCGGGTAACGATCGAGCGCCTCTTCGATCTTGGTGTCGGGCGCGGGCGGCGCCGGCAATTGGTGGGGATCGTAGTAGTGACGGAACGTGAGCAAGCCGCGAAAGCGCTTGCCGTCACCGCGCAGGATGCCGTGGATGGGTTGCCTGTCGCAGCCCTGGCACTCCATCAGCGTCGACGGTTCAGTGAGCCAGCCTTCGAAGCGCACCACGGGGCCGGCGTCGTAGACCACGCCGCGCAGGCCCAGCAAGTTGTCAGAAGCGAACTCGAGCAAGGTGTGGCCGCGAGCGTCCCGGGTGACCGAGCAGCCACGCAAACGGTACATGCTCGTGATCTTGCACGTGTAGCGCCCGGGCCGTAGCCGCGTGGGCCGTGGCGGCCCCTCGAGCGTAACGGGCTGATAGTGACCATCGACGAGCGCCGGCTCGCGCGGCGCCGGCCAGGGCGTGGCCGACTGGGGTTCGTCCTGACGCCACTTTTCGAGCGTGCGAAAATGCGGGCTCGGCCCCTGCGGTGCGGGCGCCGACGAATGCGATTTGGCCGCGCGAAACCAGCGTACGGTCTTGTCACCGGAGGACGAGAGCAGCCCCTGGCCATCCGCCTCGAAGACGACCGTGTACACGTTGACCGCCGGCCCAGCGTGCTTCAACTCACGGAGCAAGTTCAATTCGAGGCCGCGGGCCGTGTTGCCGGTGCGGGCTGTGGTTTCACCGATCTGAAGCAGCCGCACCCGCCCATCGAAGGCGCTCACTGCCAGCACCGCTCCGCCCGGAGAAAAGCGCACCGAGCCGATGTTGTTCTGCAGATAGGCGTAAAACGCACGCCGATCCGGATTCAAGAGGTCCACCACCAGGAGCCCCTGACCGCCCACCGCCACCAGGCGCCCGTCAGGAGAAAGCGAGACGTCCACGGCATATGTCGGCCCCGGGACGCGCAGCACGTCCAGCCCCGTGTGCAGATCGATCACCCGGAGCGCATCCGACGGGTAATGCGACAAGGCCAACAAGCGGTTGTCACGGCTCAGATCCCAGCCCTCCACGCGTTCGTCGAACGACAGTGCCCCGGCGGCAACGAGCGTGAGACCCGAGCGCCGATAGAAATGGAGCACCGACGTCTGGCTCGACATGTCCGAGGCCTTCGAGACCAGTACGCTGCCGTCGGCTGACCAGCGCAGCGCTTGGCTCGGGCGTGGATCGAGCACCGCGAGCCGCCCGGCCCCGCCCACCCTGGACATGCCCGCGGAGAACAGCGCAATACCCGCCGCGTCGCCCGTGACAAACAACGGCGCGCCATCGGCGCCGAGCTCGGGCCAGGCCAGGGCGCCGCTGCTCGGCGCATCCCCGGCTCCGGAGGTCGGGAAGTTGCCGAGCAAGCGCTTCGACTCGCGGTCGTATACGCGCACCGAGGCTTCGTCGCCGCTCGACACCAGTAGCGCGCGCTCCCCGGGAAACAGGTCGAGCTGCTGCAAGTAGCCTCGACCCACCGTGATGCGCGAGCGCTCCTCGAAGGTCTTGGCGCGCGCAGCGTCTTCTGGCGGGAGCGGCTGCGTAACGAAGGCGCCCTGTGCAGGCAGCGGGAGTTGAAAGCGCCGGGGATCTGCTGCGACTTGGAGCGTGGTCGATCTTGCCCCAGCGCGCCTGGGCTGCGCAACGTCGAGCTCCGCGCCATTGGCCTCTGTCACAGCCCCGCCCGCCGCTGCCGGAGGACCCTCCGCGCCCTGCCCCCCAGAGCCTCCGCCCTTGCAGCCCACAACAAACACCGGGGCGGCCGCGCTGGCGCAATAAATGAGCGCGAACGCCGTCCGCCTCTCGAGCCATCGCAACATGCACCGAGCCTAGATGGCGCACGAGGCCACGTAAACTACCCCGCGTCGCCCGCGTCGGGGCCCGGTTCGCTCACGGCCCCGGGCGGGAGACACGCTCCGACGCTGCCCGCCGGAACGGGCTGGCTGGTGTCGCAGACAAAGCCGGGTTGCTCGCAATCGCTGGCCTGGTTGCACAGCTCGATACACAGGCCGAGATCCTGCTGCCCCTCGTTGCCGCCGGGCCAGGGCGCGATGCAGGCGGCGCCGCGCGGATTGGCGTCGAGCGCGTAGCCGCAACCCAGGCTGAACAGCGCGCACGGCGCCGAGCAGACGTTGTCCCCGGTCGCGGGCAGCCCCAAACACAGCGTGCCCTGGCAGTCGGCGTCCAGGCTGCACGCCGCGCCGAGCGGCAGCCCCGGGGCGACCGCGTCACGGCACAGGCCTGTGCCGAGGTCGCAGCGCCGCCCAGCGTCGCAATCCTGATCGCTGCCGCAGTTGGGCAGGCACCCGCCCGGTTGCCGCTGCACGGGATCGAACGGAACCACACCGGCCGCGCCCACGGAGAGGCACATCTGATCGATCCGGTTGAGGCATTTGCCCTCGTTCGGCGCGGGATCTTTGGAGGCGCATCCGCGCAAGCACACACCGCCGCCAGCCGCGCCCGGGTCCGAACAGCGGGCGAAAGGATCGAAAGCCGAGCAATCCTCGAGCACCACGCAGCGCCGCGTGCAGTAGCCGTGAGCGGCTCCACCCAAAAATGGCCCAAAGCTCTGGGCGGAGCTCTGCCAGCACACGAGCTCGGGCCCACATTCGGCATCGCTCGCGCAGGCCGCACCGAGCACGTTGTTCGCGAGTAAGCGCGACGAGCAATCGCAGGCCCCAAACGTACCGTCATCGCCGCACTGCTGGACGCCGCCACACGTCTCCGCTCCGAGGCAAATCCGGAGCTCACCGCGGCTGCACACGGTGGTCGCGCTGCTCCCGCCCGCGTCCGCAGTGGAGACGCACTGACACGGGCCAAACCCCGTGCCGTCCTCGAGGCAAGCCTGCGCTCCCTCACAGCGCCCGGGACCGTTACACGACTGCGCAAGACCTGGAACGCACGCCGGCCCGGGCGGCGCCGGTTCGTCGTCACACGCGAGAGTGAGACCGACGGCGAGGGCCGCTGCCGCAAGCCCCGAGAGCCGTTCCCACCACAGGCTCAGGGCCATCACAGCGCCCCTCCGTCGTTGCCGAAGAACTGACAGACGCCGCGCCCGGCGGGCCCACCCGCGAAACATTGCCACCCCGGCGACGAACACGGATCCGATCCATCACACAGCTCGAAGCAGCTTCCCACATCGCCCAGGCCTTCGCTCACTCCGCCCTCCGAGAGAAACGGCGCCGCACAGGTGGCTTCCCGGCGCAGCGCCTCTTCCGCAAAACCGCAGCCCAGCGTCCCGAAGACGCACGGTGCCGTGCAATAGGCCTCCCCCGTGAGCGGGCTCGCGCAAAGACCGCTCGCGCAATCCGTGTCCGTGCCGCAGCCCGCGCCGATCTCTGCGCCTATCCGCGGCTGGCTCGCGCACAGGCCCGTACTCAGGTCGCAATAACCAACGCTGCACTCGGCGTCGCTGCCACATGCCGGCATGCAACTGCCTTGTTGCCTTGCGAACACGCTGAACGCCTGCAGGCCCAGCGCCGCCAGGGACCAGCAGGCGACGTCCGGGCGATCGAGGCACTTGCGCTCCAGCGGCCGCGGCTCCTTCGAGAGGCAACCGCGCAGGCAAACGCCGCTGTCCATGCCCGCCGGCACGTTGCAGCCCGCGGTGGGTTCGAGGTGCTCGCAGTCTTCGGGCTGGGAGCAGCCGAGGGTGCAATAGCCGCCGGCGGGCACGCCGCCGAAGCCCGCGAACTCGGTGCCCGTGCTCGACCAGCACGAGAGCCCGCTGCCGCAGTCCGCGTCGACCTGACAGGGCGCAGCGAGCCGATTCGGCAGATTGCACGAGCCCTCGTCCGCGCACTCGCTGTAGTCCGGTGGCACGTCGACGGGAGCGGTGTCGCCGCAGTCACAGGCGCTCAGTGCCGCTCCGCCGGACAGGCAATATTGTGCGCCCTCACAACCGCCCGGCCCATCGCACAGCCGCGTCTCGCCGGGTACACACACGGGTGGCGCCGCGCTCTCTGCGCCACCACACGCCCCGAGCGCCAAGCCGAACGCCAATAGCCCCAAGAACCAGTACCTGGTCGCGCTCACGGCACACCTCCAACCCCGGCGTCGCCGAGCGATCCCCGCGCAGCGCCGCAAAATCCAACGCGACCTCGCACCTCTGGCGACGCGACGCACTGCCAGCCCGGTTGCGCGCAGTCCGCCGGCGTATCGCACAGCTCGAAGCAGATGCCGACGTCGCCTTCCCCTTCACTGCCGCTGGCATCGAACACGGCCGTGCCCAGGCACATTGCTTCGCGCGGCTCGGCGTTGCGACCGTAGCCGCAGCCGAACGTGCCGAACGAGCAGAACGCCGAGCAGAAGAAGGGCCCCGCTGCCGACGACTGGCAAACCTGGCCCGCGCAGTCGTCAGCGCTGTCACAGGGCTCGCCGGTCGCCGCCCCCAGAGTGGGTGTGTCCACGCACAACCCGCTCGCCAGATCACAGGCGCGGCCCTCGCAGTCCTCGTCGCTGCCACACGCGGGCAAGCAGATCCCGGACTGCCGCACCCGGGCATCGAACGGCGTGAGCCCGAGCGCCGCGCTGGACCAGCAGGTGAGATCGGCTCGATCGCGACACTTGCCTTCACCCGGCACGGGCTCGCCCGAATAGCAGCCGAGCACGCACGACCCGCCGCTACAGCCCGCCGCCGGGTCGAACTGCACGCAGTCGCGCAGGTCCTCGCAGGGCGCGGTGCAGTAGCCTCCCGCCGCGCCGCCCTGGCGCTCGCCAAAGCTCTGCGCCGACGCCGGCCAGCACGCGAGCGCCGGACCACAATCGCGGTCACTCTCGCAGCGAGCCCCGAGCTCATTGAACTGCGCCCCCTGTCGGGCAGCGTCCGACCCGGCGTCCGCCGCGGGCGTGTCGCCGCAATCACAGGCGCCGAACGTCTGCCCATCCGCCTGGCAACTGGCCGCGCCGGTACAGGCGCCCTCGCCGGTGCAGGCCCGCGTTTCGCCCGGGATACACACTCGCTCGGGCTCGGCGGCGCGTCCGCAAGCGAGCCCGAGGACGAGCAGCCATAGTAGCGGGATCATTGGAGCCTCTCGCCCTTGCCCGGCACGCCGAACACGAGCGCGGGCAGATTAGCCGCATCGCGGCCTCGCGCCAACCGTTCATTGAGTCAAAACCGGTCTCTGCGCGCTGCGCGGCAGTGCGATCGCACCGCGGGCTTCGCCGTCCACCGCGAGCTGGGCGGTTTGCGCGGCGTCGCAGTCCGTGGCTCCGTCGTAGTCGATGATCGCGACCTGCCCCTCGCTTTCGAGCTTCTGCTGCCCTGATAGCGGCTGCCCCGGACACACCGAATCATCGATCAACTCATCGATCGTCTGGATGATGATCTGGCCAGAAGGATCGACCGGGCCGTCACGCTCGACTCG
>JAYWEH010000251.1:0-11466 GCA_043780025.1 Deltaproteobacteria bacterium | reverse complement strand
GCTCGAGCGCGGGCGCGCTCACACGCGTCTGCAAGATCGCCCAATACGCAATCAGGTTGGCGTCCGCACCGCTGTGCGGCTGGACGTAGGCGTGCTCCGCTCCGAACAGGCGCTTGGCCTCTTCACAGGCGCGCGTCTCGATGTCGTCCACGTTGGAACAGCCCGCGTAGAAGCGATGCTCCGGAAAGCCCTCCGCGTATTTGTCGGTGAGCAGGTTGCCCATGCAGAGCTGCGTCGCCAGCGAGCAATAGTTCTCGGACGCGATGAGTTTCAGATTGGCACGCTGATCGGCCAGCTCTCGCACGATCGAAGCCGCTATCCCGGGCGCTACGGCCGCCACCTGGGTCAGCGACGCCAGGTAGCCGAGCAAGGCCACATCGAGCTTCTCGACCGGTGTTTTTGCCAGGTACTCGCTGATTGCGGCGGAGCTCGTGACCATCGTGGAACCTTTCGGAGAGGACTGGTGCCCAATTAGAGGTGCCGTTCGACCTTGCCAATGAAAATCAGCGGCCGGTCTCGCCGAGCGGTCCCGGAAAGGTGGGCCGAAGGTCCCGGCCGGAGCGCCCGAAAGGGTGCATGGGCGCGCGAGAGCGCTACAATCGCCTACATGTCGGGCTCGAGGAGTGCTCGCGCCGGCGCACAGAGAAACTTGCCCCCAGACCAAAACCGGAGCTAGAGGTCGAAGCGCACCACTCTGCAAACCCGACCCACCGAGCGGAGAGCAACATGGACAGCACCGTCGTCGAAGAGCTCACTCGTCGCCTTCCCACGTCTGAGCTCGTCAAGATCATCAAGGGCGCCCTCGATTGCGGCCGGCGCAACCTGCCCTTCACCGAGTCCGATCTGCTGCGCGCCATGACGTTTGGCGACAGCTCGACCTACGTGCGAAGCCCGGCCGAACGCCGCCCGGCGCGACCGCATCGCGCCGCCGACGAGAACCCTTGAAATAGCCGCCTGCCTCGGAGGAAACTCCGCGGTGCATGTTGATCGGCATCGATCCGCTGCTCGGCCCTGACTGTCTGGCGGTGCTGCGTGGCATGGGCCACGGCGATCGACTGGTGATCGCGGACGCCAATTTTCCCGCCGCTTCTAGCGCTGCTCGCCTGGTGCGCATGGACGGGGCGAACCTGTTGCAAGCGCTCGGTGCCGTCTTGAGCGTGCTGCCCATCGACGATTTCGAGCCGAACGCGCTCGTGAGCATGCAGGTCGTTGGGCAGTCGTCAGAGGTACCGGCGGTGCCGCCCGTCCTGCAGGCAGCGCAAGCGCTCGTCGATCGACTCGTGCCGGGTGCGCCGCGCATCACCCATGTGGAGCGGTTTGCCTTCTACGAGCTGGCGCGCAAGGCGTACGCGGTCATTGCCACAGGGGAGCGCGCCTTCTACGGCAACCTGATCCTGCGCAAGGGTGTGATTCCTCCTCCAACCGAACGGTGACGATGGCCTCTTCAACGAGCACTTCGAAGCGCTCCTCCAGCTCTCTTTCGCAGTCCGGCTCTGGCGGAGCCAATCCACTCGAGCGGAGGAAGCTCGGGAGCTCGCCGCTCCTCGTGACGCAGCTCGGCGTCGGCACCGCTCCGCTCGGCGACCTCTATCAACGCATCCCGGAGCCGAACGCGGGCGCCATGCTCCAGACCGGCTTCGATCTCGGGCTACGCCTGTTCGATACCGCGCCTTTGTACGGCGGGGGCCTGGCCGAGCACCGCACCGGGCACGCGCTGCGCCAGCATCCGCGCGAAGATTTCGTGCTCTGCACCAAGGTGGGGCGCTGGTATGAGGCCGCACCGGGCCGCGCTGATCGCGGCAACTGGGCGGGCGGGCTCGAGTTCAACGCGAAGCTCGACTACAGCTACGACGGTGCGATGCGCTCGTTCGAACAATCGCTCCTGCGCCTGGGCCTCGCACGCGTCGACGTCTTGTTGATCCACGACGTGGACGTGCACACCCACGGCAGCCGCGAGGCGTGTGATCGCCGCTTCGACGAAGCCATGGAGGGCGCGTATCGAGCGCTGATCGAGCTGCGGCAGAGCGGCGACGTGTCGGCGATTGGCGTCGGCGTCAACGAGGCGGACATGTGCGCGCGCTTCGCCCGCGCGGGAGACTTCGACTGCATGCTGCTCGCAGGGCGCTACACCCTGCTCGAACAGGGCGCACTCGATGAGTTCCTGCCGCTGTGCGAGCAGAAAGACATCGGGGTGCTGATCGGCGGCGCGTTCAACTCGGGCATCCTGGCCTCGGGCCCGCGCCCCGACTCGAAATACAACTATGTGCGCGCGCCTGCGGACGTTCGAGAGCGCGTGGCGCGCCTGGACGAAATCTGCCGCGCCCATGGCGTGCCCTTGCCGGCAGCCGCCATTCAGTTCCCGCTCGGGCACGGCAAGGTTTCGAGCGTCGTGATCGGCGCGATCTCCGCGGACGAAATTCGGCAGAATTTTGCCTGGATGGAGACGCCGATCCCCGCGGCTCTGTGGAGCGATCTCCAGAGCGCCGGCTTGCTCCGATCGGACGCGCCCGTGCCCGCGTGAACGCCCGCCTGCGGGTCCCGAACTGGACGCCCGCGATCGCCGGCGGTATAACTTCGTTCATACCCTGTGAAGACAGCGATCTCCGTCCCCGATGACGTTTTTGAGCAGGCGGAGCGCGTCGCCAAGGATCTGGGTGTTTCCCGCAGCGAGCTGTTCACGCGCGCGCTGCGCGAGTTTCTGGGGGCGCGCCGCGACGCCGAGGTCACGACCTCCTACAACAACGCCTTCGGCGACGACGTCGAAGAGGAACTCACCGAATTTCAACGCGAAACAACGGAGCGGGCGCTGCTCGCGGTGGAGTGGAGCGACGATGAAGCGCGGTGAGGTTTGGTGGGCGGTGTTGGGCAAGGCGCAAGGCAACGAATCGGGGTTTCGCCGCCCTGTATTGATCGTGCAGGATGATCTGTTGACCGAAAGCCGGCTTTCGACGGTGATGATCGTGCCCTTGACCTCGAATCAGCGGCGCGCCGCGGCCATCGGCAATGTGGTCCTCGAGGCCCGGGACACGGGCTTGCCGCGTGCCGCTGTCGCGCTCGTCTGCCAGGTGATGATCATCGACAAAACCTGGCTATTGGATCGCGCTGGCATGTTGCCCAAACGCGCCACGCGCAAGGTGGACGCCGGGCTCGAGCTCGCCCTCGGATTGTCCGCGGGCTGAAGCGCGCCCGACTGCTTTCGCCGAGGCCGTATCGTTCCGGCACAGGCCGGGCCCTACGTTTCAACGAAAAGTGACGTTGTGCGGTCACGTTTCGCGCGGGAGCAGGACTGACCATGACGATGAGGATGACACCGTGAGCGAGTCACGCGGCGCGCGCTCGCCGGCCGCCCGGGGCATCGAGCTGCCTCGGGAGGCGCCGGAAGCGGACGACGAAATCTTGCGGTCCGCCGAGGCGGGGGATGTGCGCGGGGCGCTCGCCCGCTGTGCGCGCCTGTACGGCGCGAGCATCGGCCGGCTCTGCATGGCCATGTTGGGCAGCCAGGTCGACGCTGACGACGTGACCCAGGAGACGTTACTAACGGCGCACCAAAACCTCGCGCAGTTCCGGCGCGAGAGCTCCATTCGCAGCTGGCTGCTCGGCATCGCGCGCAACAAATGTCTGCAGCACATCGAGAAGAGCCGGCGGCGCGGCGCGCACCTTTGGCTCGTCAAGGCCGAAGAACAGGAAGCTCCGATGCCGGAAGACACGAGAGCTCTACGGCAGCGCGCGGAACGCGCGCGTGCCCTGCTCGATCGAGTCAAACCGAGTGATCGCGAAGCCTTGATCCTGCGCTACACGGCAATGTTGAGCTTCAAAGACGTGGCGACGGCCTGTGGCATCGCCGAGCCCGCGGCGCGCCAACGCGTTTCGCGGGCGCTCACGCGCCTGCGTGGAGTGATGAAGGAAGAGGACAGCGATGCTTGAGACCAGGGCTGCGTGCCAAGACGTGGACGAGAACATGAGCGACATCATCGAAGGTGTCGCGAGCTCCGAGCTATTTGAGCACGTCGCGAACTGCGAGCGCTGCCGGGATGCCCGCTATGACGCCGAGCAATTGATCGAAAGCCTGGCGGAAGCGGGCTCAGACTACCGCGTTCCGGATAACCTCGAAGCACGCCTGATGGGTGCGCTGGATGCTTCAGCTGACGCAAAGGAGGAGGCGAAGGCGGAAGTACCGGCCACGAGCAATGCGCCCGTGCCGACCGCTGCGGTCGTTGTCGTCGCGTCAGAGGTGGCGGCCCCAGCAGAGGTCCCTCCGCGCCCTCTGCCGCGAGAGAGCCTGAGCAAGCTCGGCGCACAGAGCACGCAGTTGGCCCGCCGCGGCGACTTGCCCAAACGCGGCTTGTGGCTGAGCCTGGCCGCAGTCGCGGGCCTGGGTGTGTTGTGGTTGAGCGCCGGCCGAGACGCAGCGGACAGCGTTGATGCGTCGGCACTGATGGGCGGCGCCTGGCAAGGCGAAGTCTTGCAGGTCGAACGCGCCTTCGGCAGCCCGAGCGGGCTCCAGAGCTGCAAGCCGAGCGGGGACGAGTGCCGGCCTATCGCGGCCGGCGCTCGAATCGAGCAGGGCACGCGTGTGCAGACGGACGGTCTGACTCGGGCGCTCATGAAATTCTCCGACGGCACGCTGATGGCGCTCGATCGCGCCACTCAGCTCTCGCTCGATGGCTCGGCAGGGCGCCGCGGGCGCCTGTTGCGCGGCAATCTGGTGGCCGAGGTCGAGAAGCGTCCAAACCTCGCCGTCATCGACGTGCCGCTCGGCCGCGCAGAAGTGATCGGAACCAAATTCGCGCTGAGCGCCAGTGAGGACAGCGCTCGCGTCGAAGTCAGCCGGGGAGAGGTCAAGCTCCTGGACCGGCGGGATCGCTCGGTGTCGGTGCACGCCGGCGAGGCGGGGTTGATCCGCCCAGAACGCGAGCCGCGCGTGGAGACGGTGCTCGATCTGGCGCGCGCCTTCAGCTGGCAATCGGCCGCCTTCGATCCGAAGATCGCGAGCGTTCCCCACGGCGCGGTCGGGCAACTCACCGCCAAGCGCCCCGCCGACAAGGACGAGCTGTCGAACGCGGTTCGCCTGGTCGAGCACCATGTCAAGGTGCGCATCGTCGACAACATCGCGCGCACCGAGGTCGAGGAGGTTTTCAGCAATCAGACGGGCGATGTGCTCGAAGGCATCTATCGTTTTCCATTACCTCCCGGCGCACAGATCGAACGGCTGGCGCTCGATGTCGACGGCAAGCTCGTGGAAGGCGCGTTCGTCGAACGCGAGCGGGCCGCGGCGATCTGGCGCGGAGCCATCGTCAATTCGGGCGGCAAGAAGCCCCCGCCCGTCGAGGAGATTATCTGGGTGCCCGGGCCGTGGAAAGATCCGGCGCTGCTCGAGTGGCAGCGGGGCAACCGCTTCGAGCTGCGCATCTTCCCGATCCCGCGCCGCGGTTCGCGCCGCATCGTGATCGCGTACACCGAACTGCTCGGGCCGAGCGCAGGTGGCCGGCAATACGTGTATCCGCTGCCCCGCGACCCGGCCGGCAGTACCCACATCGATCGGTTCACGCTCGAAGCGCAGGTGCGCGGGCACGATACCGCGCTCGGTGTGACCGCCTCGGGCTACCCGCTGAAGACGTTGAGCGGTTCACCCGATTCAGCGCGCCTGGCCTTCGAGGCCGAAAACTTTCAGCCGGTGGGCGACCTCAGTCTGTCCTATCAACTGGAGAACGCGGACGCCGCGCTGCGCGCCTGGGCCTACCAGGCGGCAGGCGACATCGAGGCTCCAGCGACCGCCCCGCGGCCATCCTCGCTGCGTGATTACAGCGGGACGCTGCGTGATTACAGCGGGACGCTGGGCGACCAATTCGGCGGAACGCTGTCGGGCGGCGCCGGTTTCGGCAGCGTGCCGCGCGACGCGGCCTATGTCGCGATGGTGCTCAGGCCGTCATTGCCCCGCCGCACCCAGCACGAACCGCGCGACTACGTGTTCATCGCGGATAGCAGCCGCTCGATGATCGGCGAGAGCTATCGGCGCGCGAGCGCGCTGATCGAACGCACCATCCGCGAAATGGACCGCAACGATCGCTTCACGGTGTTGGCCTGCGACAGCATCTGTGAGCGCTTTCCCGGAGGCTTGCAGCTCCCCGGGCCCGAGGGGGCGAACGCCACCCTGCGTTTCCTCGAATCGATTCAGCCCGAAGGGGCCTCCGATCTGGGGTTTGCCGTCGAGGAAGCGGGCAAACTCGGGACGCGAGGTCCGGAGGGCCGCGCCTTGCGCGTCGTGTACGTCGGTGACGGCACCCCGACGGTGGGTCCGATCCATCCGGCTTTGATCCGGCGCGCAGTGGCCGAAGCGCTGCCGCGGGGCGCGACTCTCAGCGCAGTGGCGGTGGGCGGCGACGCCGATCGAGCCGCGCTCGAAGTGGCGACAGACGCCGGCGGCGGCGTGAGCCTCGCGCTAGCGCCCGGCCACGACGTAGAAGACGTGAGCTACGCGCTGCTCGGCGCCACCTACGGCCATACCCTGGAGGGTGCACGGCTGGAGCTGCCGGAGGGCTTGGTCGCGGTCGCGCCGCACGACCTCGGCAGCGTGGCGGCGGGCGAGGAGAAGCTCGTGGTGGCCCGCATGACCGGATCGCGCGTGGAAGGCAAAGTGGTGTTGCGCGGGCGCGTCGCGGGTGAAGATTTCGAGCAGACGTTCCCGCTGGAAGTGGCGGCGACGACCGCGCAGGGCAACGCGTTCGTGCCGCGATTGTACGCCGCCGTGGCGATCGGCGATCTCGAGCGCTACATGGACGAAGGAGCACGCCGCCTCAGCATCGAGCTGTCGACGCGCTTCAACGTGGCCAGCCGCTACACGTCGCTGCTCGTGCTGGAGAGCCCGGCCATGTTCAAGGCCTTCGGCCTGGACAACCAGCGCAGCGCGCCGGAGTGGTCCGGCGAACAGGCCAGCAACAAGAGCGAGACGTGGGGCGAAGGCGACGCCGAAGCCAACGCCATGACAGCGAGCGCCATGACACAGTCGAGCCAGGGCGAAGGCGCCCGCTTGAGCGCTCCCGAAACCAAAGCGGAGTACGGGGGCCTCGGTCTGAGCGGCCGGGGCAGCGGCGGAGGAGGCAGAGAGGCCGCCAAACGCTCGCGCAGCCTGGACTCATCCATGGACGCCCTGAGCGGCGAACTGGATGGGGATCACTCCCCGGTATCGCGTCGAGCCGCTCCGAAGCCCACCCGCCCGAGCCCCCCGCCCTCCCCCGCCCCCTCGGGGCCGTCGCTCAACCCGCTCAACCCGTGGGACCGCGAGAGTCAGGCCCCCGCCAAGGACAAGAAGTGGGATGGCGACGACGAGTCGATCGAGGAGTTCGCCCGCGAGCCCGAATGGCGCGAGCAGCCGCTCGAGATGCCACCGCCGCGGCAGCAACGGATGATCCCCATGCGCCGCGTCTGGGATCGCGTGGGCCGCATCGACGCGCCACCGCGCTTATTGCAGGGCGCCTCGCCCCAGCTGCGCGAGAGCCTGGCTTCGCGTTTCCGGGAGCACGAGCTCAGCCGCAAGGCGCTGAAGGACCTGTACGCCGCGCACTTCCTGGCGGGGGAGCTCGACCGCGCCGCAGACCTCGCGGCGGCCTGGTCCGAAAAGGATCCGCTCGATCCGGATGCGCTGACCGCGCGCGCAGATTTGGCTGCGGAGCGAGGCCATCGCGACGAAGCCATCCGCATCCTCGGCAGCGTGGTCGACGTGCGCCCCGGGGACCACAAGGCCCAGTGGCGCCTGGCTCGGCTGCACCGCTGGGCGGGCGCACCGGCGCGCGGCTGCCGGCACGCGCTGGCGGTGGCGCAGTTGATGTTGCGCGACGCGAAGCTCGTGCACGAGGCGGTGCGCTGCTCGCGCGACATCGGTCAAGGCTCGTGGGCTTCCGATCTGCTCGATGCAGTGACGCCCGACGTGCGCGAGCAGGTGCTGAAGCTGGACGCCGCGCCCCGCCCGAGCGAGGAATTGTCAGGCGACTTCCGGGTGCGCGCGGATTGGGACGGCGCGGAGCACGATCTCGATCTGGTGATCATCCACCCCGAGGGGTATCGCATCTCCTGGCTCGGCGCGCCGACACAGTCCGTGATCACCGCGGCCAACGTCGTGAACGTGCGCGTCGAAGACCTGGCGCTGCGCGGCGCCGCCCCCGGAGAGTACGCCGTCGAAGTCGTGCGCTCCTCGCCGACGTCGGGGTCGGTCCGGGGCACCGTGGAGCTCACGGTCGCCGGGCAAACCCGTACGATACCATTCGTGCTCGACGATGAGCGAGTGCGGGTGGCGACGGCCGAGGTCCGCATGCAGTCGCGGCTCGTCCCCATCGACGACTGGATGGGCAACAGCTTGCCCTGACCGAACGCTCAAAAGGGCCCGCCGCTCGATAGGTCCAGAGCGTCTCAGGACCTATCGATGGAAGGCCGAAAGGCCGACTCGCGCGGGACAGGGCGTTACCCGGAGGAAATAAACTAGCCACTTTAAATCAAATTGCTAGCTCGATATGAACTTGCGAGTTTCCATTGCTGCCGTAGGCTTGAACAATGGATCCCGTGGTCTCGGTTCTCGCTACCACCCTGGCGAGCATTGCCTGGAAAGGGATCGCCAACTGGGTCTTGTCTCGCAGTGCGACCCACGACCTTGAAGACGAAGGCGGTCGCGTCATCGTGGAGGTCAAGGCGCGCTTGGCGGGAGCACGAGAACTCCTTGCCGCTGCGGCTGCCCTTGCGGTCGAGTGCCAGCGCTCTCCCCTTCTCGAGCAGGCCTATCTCGTGTTGTGGGAACCGCGCACCTCGCTCGACCGCACGCGTCGCGAGTGGACAGCGTTGTGCGAGACACTCCGGGTTGATGTCGCCATGCGCCTGCGCTTGGTCTGTGTCCAGTCCAGCGAGGATCTGCTCATTCCAGACGACAAATTCGGAAGCCAGCTCGCTCACGCAGTGCGCTCAGCATACGAAGATCACTCGAGTCCCACGACCAAGATTGATCGCTCCTATGAGGTACTGAAGATTCTTTCCCATCGCTATGTGCGAGGCGAAAGCGCCATCAAGATCTCCGAGTTGCAGCGTCAAACTGGACTATCGCATCCCACCGTTGCACGAGATCTCCGGCATCTGCAGAAGTATGTTGTTCGTGAAAGCGATCGCAGCGTCCGGCTTCGAGCGTGGCCGATGGAGAACTGGGTCGTGATGCGCGCGCTCGCACCGCAACTGCGCCGCACAGTTGCATATACCGATGCTACCGGAAGGTCGATCGATCTCGATCGACTGCTCACCCGCCTCAAGCGCATGAAGGCCGCCACGGTTGCCGTGGGAGGTGTCGTGGGTGCGCGATTCTGGCAACCTGACATCGATATCGACGGAACACCGCGCCTCGACCTGAGCGTGCACGCACCCGAGGGGCGAGCGGATCTTAGCTTTGTCGAGAAGCTAGACGTCGCGTTGCAACCATCGACCGATGTTGCAGACGCGCCCCTCGTCGTTCACTCGGTAGTGCGCGCGGATCCGCTTTTCGCGCTTAGCGGGGACGGCCTACAGATTGCGGATCCGATCGAGATCTTGCTCGATTTGGAGGAGCTTCGCTTCACCGAACAGGTCAGTACCTTTCGAAAACACTGGATGCGCGCGAAATGAAGACAAACGTCGAACTCATCGATCCCGAAGAGATTTTTCGGCTATTGAATCGCGAACTCCCTGAAGACGTGCGCAGTCACGTGCTGGTCGCGGGCAGCCGGCACGGCAATGACGCCAGCCGATCAGTTACCGGCCATCCGTTTGTATCCGCCTGAGCACAAGCGGTACTTCATCGAGCTGTTGATAATGCCACACTCTCAGGTTCGCGGCCGGGAGTGGCAGCCGGTACGTGTCGGTGGCGTGTATTTCGGCCTTCCAATGTTCGAATTCATGGCGCTCTTACAGGTCGGCCATCGCAGCACCGAGCACGATATCGCCTACGCCAAGCCCAGCATGATGGCACTGGCAAACCTGCTTTCACACCCGAACCTCAGCAAGGGCGTGACTATGTCGTCGGAGATCGAGGGCCAAACGATTCATCGATCGGCAAAAGATCTTGGCCGCGTTCTCGCTATTGCATGGCTCACGTCACCGACTGAGCTCGACGAATGGTCGAAGGAGTGGGCCGAAGCGCTCCACACGGTCTTTCCGGACCGATGGCACGAGCTCGCAATGCAGGCCGGAGAGGGTCTAAGGGCGCTCTTGCGGGACAAAGAGATCTTTGTGGAGGCGCACTACACCTGCAGCATTGGCCTGCTCGCGGGCAAGAACGTCTCGCCAACAGCTCTGGCAGCAACCGCGCGCCAGTTGTTGCAGCTTGTTGTCGAGCCACTCGAGAAGCTGGCCTCCGCCCCTGCGGCGAGCTGGACATGACACACGAGCGCCACGCCACGAATTGCACAAGGATGGCCCACAACTCCTGGCGCCCGTCGCACGCGCCGCGGGGTTCGATTGAAGTCGCGATCGAAGATGCGCCCCTGACTATTGCCGCCCAGAGCGTGGCCGAAGTATGAGCAACGCGGAGGTGACGGGCATGGCGAGAGTGACAGGCATAGGCGGCGTGTTCCTGCGCAGCGCGGATCCGGAGGCGCTCGGAGCGTGGTACGCGAAGCACCTGGGGGTAGTGGTGGGGAACTACGGCGCGACGTTCCTGTGGAAGGACGAAGTGCCGAAGGGGACGGGCATGACGGCGTGGAACCCCTTCCCGATCGACACGAGCTACTTCGGCGAGGGGAACCAGGCGGTGATGATCAACTACCGCGTGGACGACCTCGACACGCTCCTGGAAGACCTCGCGGCGGCCGGGGTCTGGATCGACCCGAAGCGCCAGAACGAGAGTTACGGTCGCTTCGCCTGGATCAAGGACTGCGATGGCAACCGCGTAGAGCTCTGGCAGCCGCTCGACTAGAGCGCAGCGGATGGCTTCTAGACCAGACCCGCTCGTCCGTTCGCGAGTGCCGCCGCATCCTCGAGCTCGATGACGCCGAATGCCGCGCCCTGTGGGTCGTCACACGCCGCGATCCGCGCGCCGTTCGGAAGCTCGATGGGCCCGATCACGAGGCCGCCATGCGCGCGCACGCGTTGGACCGCGACGTCGAGCGATGGGACGCCGAAGAAAAAGAGCCAGTGGGTGTGGACTTCGGGGCGGCCGTCGACGTCCGAGAGCACCCCGATGTTCGATTCGCCAGTGCCGAAGGCAAACGATTGATGCCGACCGAGTCCTCCGAGATCGACTTCCTCCGTGAAAGACCAGCCGAAGAGGGCCGCATAGTTGGCCGCGGCCCCGCGTGGCACACGGGTGTTGAGCTGGTGCCAGAGGACGCCCGCGGAAGATTCGGCCGCGCTCTCGGTCACGGCCACGATCGCGCCGCCGGGGTCTCGAAGCACGCGGGAATCGCCCGCACCCACAGGTGGACCCAGACGCATCGCGCCGAGCTCGACGAAGCGGTTCGC
>JAYWEH010000250.1:0-11471 GCA_043780025.1 Deltaproteobacteria bacterium | reverse complement strand
CGCTTCGCGGGCTACAACTCGATCATCTCGCATCGCTCGGGGGAGACCGAAGACGCGTTCATCGCCGACCTCGCCGTGGCCACCAACGCCGGCCAGATCAAGACCGGCAGCTTGAGCCGCACGGATCGCGTGGCCAAATACAACCAGCTGCTGCGCATCGCCGAAGAGCTCGACGACGGGCAGGTCTACGCTGGCCGCACGCCGTTCAAGCGGCGCTGAGCGTGAGGCGCACGGAAGAGCTTCTAACCGAGGAAGCTCTTCTCGAGCCTGTAGCGGTAGAGCCGCGCGACGTGCCGAACATAGAGGAGCTGCTGCTGTAGTGTCAGCTTGCTCTGCCCGTGCGAGCGGTTGGCGAAGTGGATCGGGATCTCGCGGACGTTTCGGCAGTCGCAGCGCACGAGGAGCTCGAGCCCGATCTTGTAGCCCAGCGGGTTGGGGCTGTCGGCGCGCGCGAACACCGCCCGCGGCAGCGCAAAGAAGCCGCTCATGGGGTCCGAGACTCTGGTGAGCGGCCTCGCCAGCAAGGTCGCCACCTGGCTATTGATGAAGCGGAACAGCCCCCAATCGTCCGCCGTGGTGCCGCCCGCGACATAGCGGGAGCCGAGCACGAAATCTGCGCCCGCTCGCAGCGCGGCCAACATGTCGGGGATGACCTCGGGGGGATGGCTCGAGTCGGCGTCCATCACCACGAGCATTGCGCCCCGCGCCGCCGCGAGCCCGGCCAGCACCGCCTGGCTCAGGCCCCGATCGGTCTTGCGCACGATCAGCTTCACCCAATCGAGGTCGCGCGCGGCGATCAGCTCTTCGGTGCCGTCCCGGCTGTCGTCATCGACGATGATGAGCTCGATGTCCGGCAGCGTCCCCGCTCTGAGCTGACCGACGCGCGAGAGCAGCTCCGGCAACGACTCCGCCTCGCGGTAGGTCGGTACGACGATGGAGACGGCAACGTGGGGCGACAAGGGGGCTCGTTGATGTCACGCGCCAAGGGCCGCGTAAAGCGCTAACAGCGGCGCTGCACCCGTCGCGTTTCGGGCCGCGTCAGAATGCTTGACCGAACGTGGCGATGACGGATGTCTCTCCGGTGGGCTCGTCGAATGGCACCGGAATACCTAGGTCGACGCGGAAGACGTCTCGGTCGAGTTGCGGGATCACGAAGCGGACGCCGGCCCCGACACCATGCAACAGGTCGACAGTTCCGAAGCTGTCAAACGTGTCCCCCATGTCGTGGAACACGACCGCGCCGAGCTGGGCCGAGAAGATTTGCACCGGCACGGTCCGGTATTCCAGGTTGCTGATGAAGTAGTGTTCTCCCGAAGTCGCGGTGGCTTGGTAACCGCGGAGCCGCCCGGTGCCACCGAGGCCGAGGGGAGAGCGCCTGTAGTTGCGATAGTGGTCGATGACCGTAGTCTGGTAGATGAAGCGGCCGAGCGCGAGGGTCGGAGAGCTGAACCGGAACGAGACGTCCACGGAGGCATCGGTCCGCTCGGGGTCGCTCAGCTGGACGTCGTGACCGAGTGCGAGCCGCGCGTAGGCGCCGCGGACCGCCACGGCGTAGCTCGCGCTCGCGCTCAGCCCGAGGAGGTTTCGGGTCGACCCGAGCGTCTCCAGCGCCGGGTACACACGCACGCTGGCGACGGGCCCGAGCGTGAAGTCCTCCTGCAGCGAGAGGCGTTCGATGTTGATGTCGCGGTGAAATTCGGTGGTGTAGCTGAGGACCTGGAAAAATGGGCTAATGCGCTGCTCACCACGGGGAACTCGTCGCTCATAGTAGGCGATCGTGAAGTCTCGCTCGATGTCGGTCAGCTCACCCGCCTCCGCGGGATTGGCGGCGCGCACTCGTGAGAGGTCGGCGCTGCCGTAGGCATTGCGCACGGCTTCGATGCCGAAGCTGAGGTTGACCTTGTAGCGATAGCCAAAGGAACGCGTGAAGCTCTGGCTGAAGGTCTGCCGGTCCGTCAGGTAGTAGCTGGGCAATACTACGAGCTTCTCGTTCGGTAGCGCGGCCGAGAATTCTTCGTCGGTCTTCGCCGAGCAGATCGAGCCTCGCAGGTTGTTGACGGCGACGAGCGACCCGCGGCCGTTGAACCACGACACTACGGTTCCGTAGCTCCAGGGCGTGGTGGTCGAATACAGCGGCCGCCAGTATTCGAAGCTCCCCGAGGAGCCCTCGAGCTCCCCGCGTTCGCAGTTCAGGATGGCGCTGCCTTCGACCTTGATGCGCGTGCGGCTGCCACCGAGCCGCGGTTCGTAATAGCCTGCGCCGAGCGCGTAGGTACGGCGCGCGAACTCCAGCGTCGTGAAGAGCTGGCGACCGGTGCCGAACAGATTGCTCTCGGCGGGTCGGAGCGAGAGGTAATCCACGACGCCTTGGTTGATTCGCCCCGTCCAGCTGACGCGCAGGCTCCACAGGTCCTTCGTCACGATCAGGTAGCGCACGCTGTCGTCGCTGCTGCCCTGAAGCGGCAACGCGACGACCAGCGAGAAGAGCAGCAAATCGCGGATGTTGCGCTCGGTCTCGTCGGAGCGCCGCGGATCGAACGGGGCGCCCACGCGCAAGAGCACTTCGCGCTCGATCACGGAGAGGCGCGTGGTGGGATGAAACCAGTTGATGAAAGTGGGGATCGGATCTTCCGGCTCAAAGACGTCGAGCGCCACCACCTCTATCGACTCGATGCGCTTGCCGGCCGGCTTCGGGTCGATTTGCCCGCTCACCTTCAGCAAGGCGCGCCGGATGCGTTCCTTCTCGAACTCCGAATATTCGCGGGCCTTGGCTGGAGCTTGGCCCGGCGTGGCCGTTTGGGCCCAGCAGGGCGTCCCCAGACCGAGCGCCGGAATCAGGATCAGCGCACCCAGCAGAGCAAGGCCGTACCGGTTCGGAGGAGGTCGCGTCATGTGTTTCTAGTCGCTCTGCCTGGACCGGCTCTTTCGTTGCCCGGTGGAGCGCGTGCCTGCGCGGCTGGACTGGGGCGAGCTTTCGCGCGCCGAGTCTGGAGCTTTACGGCGGCGACCTAGCCCAAATACGGTGAGGGGTTCGCTCGACGCGCTGCACACCACTCGATCGCCGAGACCCACGGGAATCTGGCGATAGGGACCATCCAGATAAAGCCGGGCGTCTTCCATCTTCGACAGCAAGGTGACGGTCTCCGGTGGCTCGATGATGAGCTGGTTCAACTCGATCGGCACGGGCCGCGTCTGTTTGCGCAGTTCCAGGTAGGGTTCCCGCACCACCAGCAGCAACTTGCGCGACGCGAACGGCAAGACTCGCCCGCCCGCGGAGCGCGACGCACCTGTGGAACCCGCCGCAGTGGCCACCCACACACCGCTCGATCGCTGTTCTTCGCTGCGCTCGCCGTAGTTGACCACATAACGCGAGGTGGCTGCCGGGATAGCGTGACAAAACAGCGCTTCGTTGAGCACCCGGCGTGAGCAGATGCGCCCGTTGACGCTGACCTGCATGCGCGACAGGAGGACTTTGGGGAGCGAGCCCTCGAGCGCTCCTGGTAGCGTGACGTCCAGGTTGTCGAGGTTGGCGGGGCAGAAGAATCCCACGCTGTGTTCCGGCGAACTATTCACGCCCAGGATCGGGATGGCGCCCACGTGGTGGGATGCCGCGAGCAAGGTGCCGTCGCCGCCGACACTGACGACCAAGCTGGCGTCGGTGGCGTCGAACACCGCCCCGGGGCTGCGCAGCACGGTGATCTTGGCGCCGAGCGCGCGCAGCACCTGCTGAACCCGCTTGAGCGTGCGCACGTGGGCCAGGTGCGCCTTTTTCCAGCGCGAGACGCTCACGTCTTGGCGCTTCAAGAGCGCCACGGCTCTGCTGTCCTGACGCTCCTGGATGAAGCGCTCGTACATCGAGCGCTTCGAAACGACGACGACGAGAGGGCGATTCACTCGCGCGACGGCGCCTCACGTTCCAGAAGCCGCCGGAGCCCGAGTTCCGTCTTGGCGTCCTCGACGTGGCCGCTGCGGCACAGCGCGAGGGCTCGCTCTAGAGGCAGCGTGATGATTCGACCAAAACGCTCGAGAGGTGAACCATCGAGCGTGGGCTCGGCGCGCTGCTCGGGCTGCACCTCCACGCTGACAAAGAAATGGCGTTCCGCGATCACCCCGGGGCAGGGGAAAGTGGACGGACCCAGTGGCGCGAAACGCGACGCCTCGATGTCGAAGCCGAGCTCTTCCTGCAGCTCACGCCGGGCCGCTTCCAGCACTCCCGGCGCGCTTTGTTCCGCCGGCTCGATCAATCCCGCTGGGAGCTCCCACAGCGCGCCGTCGCCTCGCTCCGCAATCGGCGAGCGACGCGGGTCGCGGAAGTAGGGGGGAGGCCGAAGCGCGCTCCGCAGGTAGACCCAGGTCTCGCCAGCGCGCGAAAAATACGCGGCGATGATCACGGCATCCAGCGCGGGCCGGTCGACTTGATCATACTCAAACGGCGCGCTCTCGCTGCCGTCCGGAAACATCACCCGCAAGCGCTGGCGCACCAGGCGCAGGAAGCCGGCACCCTCGGGCGACCGGTCTTCGAGCAGTTCGAGCCGCAGTTCGGGGAACGCCAGATCGGCATCGGCGATTTCGCGGCTCATGGCAACCTGGAGCGCATTGTCCCCTGCACCCGGCTGTGACGCCAGAGCCGGCAGGCGCCCGGCCCGGAATTTATGAGTTTTCGCGCCGCGCCACAGTTGTATAAACCGGCCGTGATTGCCCCAACGTTGCCCTGGTACCGCCGCATCGGCCGCGCTTTCGAAGCTTTTTTCAGCATCCTCGGGGACGGCGGCACTGCCGCTCAGTGGCCTCCGCCGAGCCTGCCCGAAGCAGACGCCCGGCAACAAGCCGCGTCAGACACGGGCCTGTCTGAGGCTCGGGCGGCGCCGGCCGGGATTGCATCGGCGCAATTGGAAGACGGTGCGCTGCTCTTGCTCGCCATGTTCCAGGGTGAAGGTCGCTTCGTCGATTTCGTGCAGCAGGAGATCGACGCCTTTTCTGATGCCGAGGTCGGTGCAGTGGCGCGTGTCATTCACGCCGGCTGTCGCAAGGTGCTCGGCTCGCACCTGCGCATCGAGGCCATTCGCAGTGAGCCGGAAGGGCAGGCGGTACTGCTCGAGCCCGGTTTCAATCCGCACGAGGTCAAGCTCACCGGCAATCTGGGCGGGGGCGGGAGTCTGCGTGGGCATTTGCGCCATCGCGGTTGGCAGGCCAAAGACGTGCGCCTGCCGGAGATTCTGGATCGCAGCGGCGTGCGCGTGTTGTGCCCGGCCGAAGTCGAGATCTGAAGGAGGTACTGGTGAACGCTCGCTATTCCGTCGGCATCGATCTCGGTACGACACACTGCGCGGTGGCGCATGCCGCGTTCGATCACGAGGGCTCGAGCCCCGAGCCGCAACGCATCTTGCAGCTCGTCGCTCGCGACCGTGTCGATGCCGCGGCGCTGTTGCCTTCGTGCATCTATTTTCCACACCCGAGCGAAGGCGCGCTGGCTTTGCCCTGGGATCCGCGTTCGCCGTTTGCGGTGGGCGGCTATGCCCGGCGTCGAGCGGCGGAAACACCGACTCGCGTGGTGTCCAGCGCCAAGAGCTGGCTATCGCATCCCCAGGTCGATCGCCACGCGGCACTCCTGCCGCTCGGCGCGCCGGAAGACGTCGAGGCCATTTCCCCGGTCGAGGCGAGCTTTCGCTTGCTCTCGCACATGGCCGATGCGTGGCGGGCGCAATCCCCCGACGGCTCGCTGCTCGGTGAACAGGAGGTCATCTTGACGGTGCCGGCGTCGTTTGACGCGGCCGCGCGCGAATGCACCGTCGAGGCGGCGCTGGCCGCCGGCCTCGAGCACCTGACCCTGCTCGAAGAGCCTCAAGCTGCGTTTTACGCCTGGCTGGATCGCCAGGGCGAAGGTTGGCGCTCGGAGCTCCGCCTGGGCGACCTCGTGCTCGTCGTCGACGTCGGCGGGGGCACCACGGATTTTGCGGCGATCCTGATGACTGAGCAGGACGGGCGGCTCGAGCCGCGGCGCGTGGCCGTCGGGCAACATATCCTGCTTGGCGGGGACAACATGGATCTCGCGCTCTCGCACCTCGCCAAGCAGAAGCTGGAGGGCAATGGCTCGCCGATCGACGCTTGGCAGCTGGCCGCTCTGACCCACGCTTCACGTGAAGCCAAAGAGCTGCTCCTGTCAGAGCGGGCCCCCGAGACGGCGACGGTCGTCGTGCCGAGTCGTGGCTCTCAGCTGTTCGGCGGGTCGTTGCGTTCGGAGTTGTCGCGGGCTGAGGTGGAGCGCCTCGTCGTCGAGGGCTTTTTTCCCGTTTCGCCGTGGCAGGCCGAACCCCGCAAGCGGCCGCGCACGGCGTTGCGCCAGCGCGGGCTCGAGTACGCCGACGACCCGGCGATCACCACGCACCTCGGTGCGTTCCTGCGCAGCCACCGCCAGGTGTCGTCCGAGCTCGGGAGGGGTGGGGACGCCCCGTTTTTGTGTCCCACGCACGTGTTGTTCAACGGCGGCGTGTTTCGTTCGGTGCTGCTCCGGCAGCGCTTGCTCGACACGCTCAACGGCTGGCTCGCCGAGGTTGGAGCCCGAGCGGCGCGAGAGCTGCCCGCGTCCGACTACGACTTGGCGGTCGCGCGTGGGGCGAGTTATTACGGACTGGTGCGGCGTGGCCGCGGCGTGCGCGTGCGCGGTGGCACGGCGATGGCGTTCTATGTCGGCATCGAGAGCCCGGCACCCGCGGTCCCCGGTGTCGAGCCGCCGACCTTGGCATTGTGCGTGGCTCCCTTCGGAATGGAGGAGGGCAGCCAAGTGGCGCTCCCGAGTGCGGAGCTGGGCGTGGTCGTGGGTGAATCGGTAACGTTTCGTTTTTTTGGTTCCAGTGTCCGCCGCGACGATGTCGCGGGCAGCGTCTTACCGGAGCCGGAGCGAGAACTGGATGAGCTCAGCCCGATCTCCATCACGCTGCCCGCCGAAGGCCGCACCCCGGGAGAGTTCGTGGCGGTGACCCTGGAAGCGGGCATCACCGAGATCGGTACCTTGGCTCTGTTTGCGCGGCCGCTCAAAGCCCGGGTCCCCGATGAACATTGGAAGGTCGAATTGAGCGTTCGCTCTGGAGCGGGCCCGGGTTGACCGCGAGCGCGCACGAGCCCCACCCGCGATCAGCACCGCCCGTGATCGTTGGCATCGACCTCGGAACGAGTCACACCGCGCTCAGCTGGGCGCGGCCTGTGGCTGATGCTCAGATCGAGCAATTGGCGATCCCGCAGTGGGTGTCGGGCCGGCGTTGGGACGAGCAGACGCTGCTGCCGTCCGTGCTTTACGCACCGGTAGAAGCGGAGATGCCGGACGGGAGCCTGGACTGGCTGATCGGGGAATACGCGCGAATCCGCGCGCGCGAGACCTCGGGCCGCGCCATCTCGTCCGCCAAGAGTTGGCTCTGCCATGCCGGCGTCAATCGGCAGAGCGCCATCTTGCCGTGGGGGGAGTCGGATCTGCGCACCGCGCCGAAGCTCTCGCCCGTCGACGCGAGCCAGCGCATCCTCGAGCAGGTGCGGGGCGCGTTTGAAGCGCGGCACGGGGCCCTCGCCGGTGGGGCCAGCGTCGTGTTGACCGTGCCGGCCAGCTTCGATCCAACCGCCCGCCAGCTCGTTGTGCTGGCCGCCGAACGCGCGGGCCTCTGCGTGCGCCTACTGGAAGAGCCGCTGGCGGCGTTTCACGAATATTTGGGCCAACACATGAGCGAGCTCGAGGCGCTCGTGGGGCGTCTGGGGCGGCTCTCCGTGTTGGTCGTCGACGTGGGCGGTGGCACCACTGATTTCAGCCTGATTGAGGTCGAACCGGGCGCCGCCGGGTTGCGCTGCCGGCGCAGCGCGGTGGGCAGACATCTGCTGCTAGGGGGCGACAACATGGATCTGGCCGTGGCTCGTGTGGCGGAGCAACGCCTCGGCGGCGCGCCGCTCAGCGCGGACCGACTGGGACAGCTCTTGCTGGCCTCGCAGCGCGCCAAGGAGGTCTTGCTCGGTCCACGCGCGCCCGAATCGTTTCCGATCCGCGTGCTCTCCGGCGGCGCGCGCCTGTTTGATCAGCTTGTCGCCGTGGATCTCGGTCGAGCCGAGATCGAACAGACCCTGATCGAGGGATTTTTTCCGCTGACTGCGCGCGGCGAAGGGCCGAGGCTCCGCCGTTCCGGGCTCACCACGGTCGGGTTACCCTATGAGCGGGATGCGGCGGTGACGCGTCACCTGTGGGAGTTCATTGCCCGCCATGCCGGGGGCAAGCTCCCCGAGGCCCTGCTGCTCAATGGGGGCGTCGCGAGCTCCCCGGTAGTGGCTCGCCGCTTGCGCGACTGTCTCACGAGCTGGGCTGGGCGCGAAGTGATTCAGCTGTCGAGCGCGGATTCGCTCCTGTCGGTGTGCCGCGGCGCGGTTCGTTACGGGCTGTCATTGTGCGGTCACGGGCCGCGCGTCGAAGGTGGCGCGGCGCATGGCTACTACGTTGGCGTCGACGCGCCGGGCGAGGTGGGCAAGCGCGCGCTCTGCGTAGTGCCTCGCGGCGCCAAAGAAGGCGAACGGCACCTGGCCGGAGCGCGGCGCTTCGAGCTCACCCTGGGGCGCCGCGCCCGCTTCGATCTGTACGCATCGGACACGGCGCTGCATGCGCCGGGTGCGCTGGTCGACGTCGACGCCAACTTCCAGTCGTTGCCGCAGGTCGCCCTCGAGCTCGCGCCGATGGGCGCACAAACCAGCGTCGAGGTGCAGCTTGAAGGCGAGCTCAGCGCCGTTGGCACCCTTGAGCTCGCCTGCATCGTGGCGGGTGACGCCGGGCCTTCGTCAGTCGGCAGTGAGGCGCGCCGATTTTCCCTCGAATTCGAGCTCAGCCCCGCCAGTTCGAGCGCTCCTGGCCCGCTGCCGCGCGCGCCCGTCGATCGTTCTCGCTTCGCCGCCGCGGAGGAGACACTCCTGCGCGTTTTCGGCAAGGGCCGCTCGGACGTGGCGGCGCGTGAGGTGAAGGATTTGTTGCGGACCCTGGAGCGGCAGCTCGGTGAGCGCAAGGACTGGGACCTCGAACAAAACCGGCGGCTCGTGGACGTGTTGCTCGCCTGCCAAAAGGCCCGGTTGCGCTCCGAGGAACACGAGCGGCTGTACTGGATGCTCACCGGCTTCGGCCTGCGGCCGGGCTTCGGCCACCCCGGAGACGCCGCGCGTGTCGCCCAGTTGTGGACGAGCTTCGACGCGGGCCTTTCACACCGCGAAAGCGAGCGCAATTGGCAACACTATTGGATCGCCTGGCGCAGGATTGCCGGAGGGCTCGAGCCGGAGATGCAGCTCCGCTTGCGCGACCTCATCGATCCGGTGATCGCCCCGGCCGAGCTCAAGCTGAAGAAGCCCAAGGCCTTCCAGCCCCTCGCTCGAGGTGAATTGTTCGACCTCGTGAGCCAGCTCGAGCGTATCGAGCCTCGCCGGCGTGCCGAACTCGGTGGCTGGATTTTGGAACGGACCTGGGTCGACCGTGATCCGCGCCTGTGGACCTATCTGGGGCGCATCGGCGCCCGCGTGCCCACCTACGCCAACGCACAGTTCGTCGTGCCCGCCCCCCTGGTCGCGCGCTGGGTCGAGCAGCTTCTGCGCGAACGTTGGGGCGAGGTCAAGAGCGCCGCCCCCAGTGCCTTCCGTATGGCCCGCGTCACAGGCGATCGGAGTCGCGATCTCGGGGCCACGACCCGAAACCAAGTTGCCGAAGCGCTGGCTCGTGCAGGGGCTCCAGAAGAATGGCGGCGCGCCGTGCTCGACTTCGTGCCCGTCACGGCCAACGAAAGAGCCTTCGAGCTCGGCGACGACCTACCGCTGGGCTTGCGCCTGCTGGAATGAACCGCAGCTCGAGCGCTCGAATCAAATTAGAGCGCTCGAATCAATAGAGAGTCAGGTGGCTTCTTCGGTCGGGACTTCCGGGGCCTGCATCGCGATCAGGGTACCCAGCGCTTCGATTTCGCGTTTTGTGCGAATCTCGCGCTGCCGGAGTTTTTTCAGTTCCGTATCCAGCTTTCGCTGTTCAATTTCCAACTCGCGCAGTGCTTCTTTGAGCTGCTCGCGTTCGGCTTTGAGGGTTTCCGCGTCAATCGCCACAGGCGTCTCCTTCGACCGGCGACCCTACAGCTGCATCCGGCGAGTGGCAACGGCCAATTTCAGCGCCGACGCGCTCGCTCCGTGCCGAGCAGCGGAACCCGCCTCATTCGCTCGCGACGACGCGATCCCGGCCGGTCTCTTTGGCGCGGTACAGCCGGCGGTCAGCGGTTTCGAGCAACACCTCGATCACGGGCGTCGCGCAGCAGGTGACGCTCGCACAGCCGAACGAAGCCGTGATGCAGAAGGAATTTTCACCGTGCACCACGGGCTGAGTCGCGAGCGAATGACGCAGACGTTCTGCCACGGCCGCGGCGCGCTCGACCGGGATACCGCGTAACAAGATCACGAACTCCTCGCCGCCGTAGCGAGCCAGCAGGTCTTCCGTGCGTAGGCTCTTACTGAAAACATTGGTGAGGTGCAGCAGTGCCGCGTCTCCCCCCAGATGCCCGTGCGTATCGTTCACCTTCTTGAAGAAGTCGATGTCGAGCAGAACCACCGATAGCGGAGTCTCGTGGCGTGCTGCGTAGGCTAGCTCGCTCGTCAGCTGTGAAGAGAAGTAGTGTCGGTTGAACGCACCCGTCAGCGGATCGCGCACGCTCGACTCGTACAGCTGCTTGAGCGCCCGCTCCTCGTGCTCGGTGGCCGCGGAAAAACGGAACGCGACCCGGGGCCCGAGGTTCAGCGTGTCGCCATTATTCAGCTCGCAGGACGTGATGCGGCGCCCGTTGATGTACGTGCCGTTGCTGCTGCCGAGATCTTCCAGCCAAAACTTGTTGCCGTCAATGCTGATGCGAGCGTGAAACCGGCTGATCCCGTCATCGTCGATGCAGGCCTGGTTGTCGGGGTGCCGACCCAATCCGAATTTCTCGCCGTCCAGCTTGAGCACCTGGCCCGCGTTTTTTGAATCGGTGCGCACCAGGAGCGCGCGGTCCCGCGCATCGGGCATCGCCAGGTGGCGCTGCGTTGCGCGCAGGTTCGTGGTCTTGTTCGACAGCGCCGCCGACGCGGGTCTCGCGCTGGAGAAAGGGTTCGATGCTTCGGGTTTCGAGGAAGCGGGAGGGCTCACCAGTTCACCGTCGGGAATGCGAGGTTGGGCTTCGCAAACAGATAACCTTGCAAGAGATCGCAGCCCAGGTTTACGACCGCGTCGCGCTCAGCAACGGTCTCGATACCTTCGGCCACCACCATCATACCCATGTCGTGGGCGAGCTGCGTCATCGAGCGCACCAGCTTCTGCTTCGTCGAGTTCAGATGCACATCGCGCACTAACGTCATGTCCAGCTTGACGATCTCCGGCTCCAGAAGAGCGAAACTCGTCAGGCCGGCATAGCCTGCGCCGAGGTCGTCGACGGCGATGCGAAAGCCCATTTCGCGCA
>JAYWEH010000249.1:0-4831 GCA_043780025.1 Deltaproteobacteria bacterium | reverse complement strand
CCCGCGGGCGAGGTGGTGCTGCGGGTCGACAACGTGCTGGTGCCGGGCGCGGGCACTGCCGTGTCCTTCGAGGCGCGCCGCGGGGAGATCTTGGGCTTCGCCGGGCTCGTCGGCGCCGGCCGCACGGAGCTGATGGCTGTGATCTTTGGCGTCTCGCGCGCGCTGGCGGGCTCGATGGAGCTGTACGGGCAGCCGTTTGCGCCGCGTCACCCGGATCACGCCATCGCACGCGGCGTGTTTCTCGCGCCTGAAGATCGCAAACAGCTCGGCTTGGTGCTGGCGATGTCGGTCGAGCACAACACGACCCTGCCGGACCTCCCGCGTCACGCCCGTTTTGGCGTTCTCGACCGGCGCCGAGAGCGCCGCACAGCGACAGCCGAGGTGCAGCGGCTCGGCATCAAGGTGCGCAACATCCAAGAGAAGGTAGTGAACCTCTCCGGCGGCAACCAGCAGAAGGTGGTGCTCGGCAAGTGGCTCGCCATGCAGCCCCGCCTGCTGATCCTAGACGAGCCGACGCGCGGCATCGACATCGGTGCCAAAGCCGAGATCTACCGGCACATGGCCGAGCTCGCCGCGAGCGGGGTTACGCTGATCATGGTCAGTTCGGACATGGAGGAGATCCTGGGAATGAGTGATCGCGTCGTCGTCATGCATCAGCGCCGCATCCGTGGCGTCCTCGGGCGGGCGGCCCTGAACGCGGAGCACATCGCGGACCTGATGACGGGTGGGGGCAGTAAATGCAGCGAGGAGGGGATGCCGGTATGAGGCGCGAGTTCGGTATGGGCGTGCTGCTATTCGTGTTGTGCGCCGGCTTATGGGCGTCGAACCCGGACTTTCTCGGCGCCTCCAACGCGATCAACACGTTGCGCCAGATCGCGATGCTCGGCATCCTCGCGACCGGCATCTCCTTCGTCATCATCGCCGGCGGTGTGGATCTATCGATCGGCTCGCTCGTCGGGCTGACGGGCGTGGTGATCGCCAAGCTTTCTTCGACGCAGACGGGGGGCCTCGGTTACCCGCTGTGGGTCGGCATCCCAATGGCGCTCGCGGTGGCACTTTCGCTCGGCTGGATGCAGGGTCTACTGATCACGCGGCTCGCGCTGCAACCGTTCATCGTCACGCTCGGTGGCATGCTGCTGTTCCGCGGGGTGTCGCAGACGATTGCCGAAGGGGGCACGTTGAGCCTCGGCGGCTCGCCATTGCTCGGGCTGGCGAGCGGAGGCATCTTCGGCAGCGAGGGCCTGCTCCCATACCCCTTCGTGATCTTCCTGGGAGTTATAGCCGTCGCCACCTATGCGCTGCATTTCAGCGTATACGGCCGCTACCTGTACGCCATCGGCGGCAACCGCGAGGCGGCAGAGTTCTCGGGTATTCGCGTCAAGCGCATCGAAGCCAGCACCTATGTGATTTCCGCAGGCTTGGCCGGCGTGGCCGGCATTTGCTACGCGGCGTACATCGGGCAGATGTCCCAACAGGTGGGCATCGCCTACGAGCTATATGGCATCGCCGCGGCCGTCCTTGGAGGCTGCTCGCTGCGCGGGGGTGAGGGCAGCGTACTCGGCATCGTGATCGGCTCGGCCGTGATGCGCGTGATCGACAACGGCATCAACATGTTCCGCCTGTCGTACGTGGACGATACGGGCGCTCCTCGCAGCTGGCGGCTGAATCCGAACTGGACCTTCGTGATTATCGGCGCGGTAATTCTGGTGGCAGTGGTGCTCGATCAGCTGGTGCACATCCTACAAGGCCGGCGTCGCATCCGGCGCATGCTCCTGCACGCCGATCAAAACAAAGTGGCCGCTGTGCCGAGCGAACACTCCGTGACCTCCGGCTAAACCTTACCAATCCCATTGATCTGCGAAAGCTTCTCCGAGATCGCCTGCAATAGCAAAAGCTCGGCGCCGGCACTCGGTTCGCGGGAGGGAAGGCGCGGTCCATCGCCGCGGTCGCCCAGGCCCGCGCCGCTGTGGGCCGACACGGAGGCGAGGATGCGTGCTCGCAGTTCGGTGGCGACGTCGAGTTCGATGCCTTCGAGCCGCCCCTTGTGGTAGGCGCTCTCACGGCCCTCCGCGCTGGTCGCGCCGCCGCCCGCGGTGTCGATCTGCAGGTGGGAGAGCCCGAACAGGCGCTCGAAGGGGCCTTGTTGCAGGACCAGGTTTTGAACGTTGGCGAACGTGTACGTGCTCTCCTCGATCGACAGTGCGCCGCGCCGAATGCGCAAGCTCCGGTCCGTGAGCACGTAGTAGCGCAGATCGTAGTCGACCCGAATCAGCAGGTAGCGGAACAGGATCGCGATGAGCGTGGCCCCAAGGGCCATGAAGGAGACGAGTGCGAAGGCGGCCGCGCCGGGGCCGGGGGGCGCCAGGGCCCAGCCCACGAGCTCGATCGCAACGGCCAGCGCCATCGAGCTGAAGTGGATCACCAGCTTCAGCATCAAAAACCGGGGCGAAGCCTGGAACACCGACACCGACTTGGAGCCGTCCGCGGGCGGGCGAGGGGGATCGGTGGGCGCGCGGAGCAGCGCGAACAGTGGCTCTCGGAGGGCGGTGTACAGCACGCTCGCAGACCCTCAGTCGAGCGACGGCCGGCCCGCTACAGTGGCTTCGCGCTGCTTGTCGAGCGAATGGCGCAGCGCCTCGAGCTCGCTCAAGATCTGCCGGAGCAAGGGCAGCTTGGGATCTTCCTGCGCGACCGGGCCGTGTTCGTCAGCCTGGAACGCGCCGCGCATGCGCGAATACAGAAAGTCTCGCACGACGTCGAACTCGCTCAGTCCGACGATGGATAGCTCGGCTCCGGCGTTGCCGGACGCGGTCTGGATCTGGATCGTGGCCAGGCCGAGCCAGCGCTCGAACAGGCCGCGGGAGAGGTGAATGTCCTGGATGCGCGCGTACGTGAGGTAGACCTCGCGGCGCCAGAACACGCCCCAGCTCATCGCGATGCCCTCTTCGTCGAATCGATACGAGAGCGTGTGGTACTTGAAATACAGCGGGACCATTGCCGCCAGGAACCAGGGTCCGAGCAGACATAGAGACAGGGTCCGCAGCAGGTACAGCCAGAGCAGCTTGGGGTCAGGGCGGTTGATGTCCTTGACCGAATACAACTCCGGGGCCAGCACGTCGATCCTTTCTGACAGAGCGCCCCTTCAACTCAGCTCGCGGCGTTCCCCGCGGCAGTGGACTGCCGCGGGAATTGTGCCGGGTGACGAGTCGAGCAGCGCGCCGTAGCCTCAGGGAGCCGCGACGCGAGCCACGCCGCGCCCTCGGCGGCTGGCTGGGGCACGAGCGCCGCTCTTGGGCGGTGCTGGCCGCTCCGACGCCGGGGGACTTTCATCCGCCGCCGCCGACTTGCCGTGACGGCCATTGGCGCGGGGCGCAGCTTTCTTTGCGCCGCGCTCGGCGACCACGCCGTTCTGGCTCGGCTTCTTGCTGCGTCCGCCGAGCAGCGCTGCCGCGATCTCTTCAGCGCGGTCGGTCTTTTCCCACGAGAACTCGGGGCGACCGAAGTGCCCGTAGGCCGAGGTGGCGCGGTAGATCGGGCGCAGCAGATCGAGCTGCTCCACGATGGCGCGCGGGCGCATGTCGAAATTTTTGATGATGTAAGAGCTCAACACCGAATCTTCGACCTTACCGGTCCCGAAGGTGACGACGTTGACGCCAACGGGCTTGGCGACGCCGATGGCGTAGGCGATCTGCACTTCACAACGCGTGGCGACGCCCGAGGCGACGATGTTCTTGGCCACGTAGCGCGCGAAATACGCGGCGGAGCGATCGACCTTCGAGGGGTCCTTGCCGCTGAAGGCGCCGCCGCCGTGACGGCCCGCGCCGCCGTAGGTGTCGACGATGATCTTGCGACCGGTGAGGCCTGCGTCGCCGTGCGGGCCGCCGATGACGAAGCGCCCGGTCGGGTTGATAAAGTACTTGGTCTTGTTGTCGAGCAGCTTCTTCGGCAACGCCTTCTTGATCACGAGCTCCATGACGGCTTCATGGATCTGCTTGTTCTTGGCTTCCGGAGTGTGCTGCGTGGAGACGACGACGGTCTCGATGCGGATCGGTTGGTTGTTTTGGTCGTACTCGAGCGTCACCTGGCTCTTGGCGTCCGGCCGAAAGATGTCGATCTTGCCCGATTTGCGCACCTCGGTCATGCGACGCATCAACTTGTGCGCGAACATGATCGGTGCCGGCATCAGCTCGGGCGTCTCGTCGACGGCGTAGCCGAACATCAAACCCTGGTCGCCCGCGCCTTGCTCTTTGTAAGCGCCTTCACCCTCGGTCACACCTCGAGAGATGTCCGGTGATTGCGGTTCAATCGCCGTGAGCACGCCGCACGAGGCCCAGTCGAAGCCCATGTCGGAGCTCGTATAACCGATCTCCTTGATGGTCTGACGAGCCAGCGCGCCAAAGTCCACTCGGGCCTTGGTGGTGATCTCTCCGCCAACGATCACGAAGCCAGTCTTGCAGAACGTTTCGCAGGCGACGCGGCTCAACGGATCCTGGTCCAGGCAGGCGTCGAGCACTGCATCGGAAATGGCGTCGCAGACCTTGTCCGGGTGACCTTCACCGACGGACTCTGATGTAAACAAGTAGCTAGACATGAGCGTGGCTTTCTTCCTCCAAAATGCCCTCAGCTGAGCGAGGCGGACCGTATCACGAAGCTCGCAGCACGGGGCCGTCTGCCGACGCGACAACTGAACTATTGCCTAGCGCGGGGGCCCGGAGCCCGCGCGTGCCTAGCGCGTCGCCCCGGAGCCCCGCGCGTCGCCCCGGAGCCCGGCGCGTGCCTAGCGCGGCGCGCGGGTGCCAGCCCATAGGCCTGCGCGGTAGCCGGAGATTTG
>JAYWEH010000248.1:0-4832 GCA_043780025.1 Deltaproteobacteria bacterium | reverse complement strand
GGCTGGCTCTGCGCGTGGTCACGAAAGACGATCTGATTGCGATGAAGCGCCGGGCAGCCGCCGACCCCATGCGCAGACGTAGCAAGTCCCTGCGAGATGAAGCGGACATCGCACTTCTCGAAGGCGACGTGCCGGAGGCGGACGAAGGCTGGTAGGAGAGGCGCGGGCTCCTCGTCTCTTGAATTAGCTCCGCCGCGTGAGCCGCTCACCTTAGCTCAGCGGCTCCTGCGGGAGGCGTTGCTAGACTTACGGTGCCGGGTCATTAGGTCCACTTCTTCGCCGACGAGTGTCGCTCCTCTCGAGAGCGCGCGTCCTTGCGGAGCCTTGGGCGAGCAACTCGTACCGAATCCAGAGGATCTACATGATCAGAAAAACGAACATTGTATGACCAGGTCTCGTGGTTCCTGGCACTCCTACGATGCCCCTGCCGACGTTGCGGAGGGCTCGAACGTTTACAGCCGCTTTCGCAATCAGTCATAGGAGTGAGACGATGAATCCTTTTACAAAATTTGGTCTGAGCTCCGTAGTCTTCGGTGTCTTGTCGCTGACGGGCGGCCTTGCTTCGGCCGAGTTCATTTGCACCGTGAGTCATATTCCCAGTCCTCTTTCTGGCCTTGGGCTGGGAGACTTCGGTTCCATAGACATCACCTTCAATTCGGCGGCAAGCTGTGGAGGCTCTCTCGTTGCGTCCCACACGCTGTGCAGCACGAATGCCACTTCTGTCGCCTGTGCCCGCAACACCAACTTTCGCTTCGTATCGCATGAGCAGACGTCCCTAGCCGCTCAAATGCTCGTTCAAGCTCGAGTTGCGAATTTACCTGTTAGCCGAACGACTGGCGTCTGCAACAATAATTCCCCAGGCTGCTTGTCAAAGGTCAATTTTGGTCAGTGACAAACGGGATGAACTGGACGTTCATTGCTGCTGCCAGCATAGGGTTGGCCGCCACGGGTATGGCGACTTTTGGTATGGGCTATTGGTGGGTGGGCGACCGGGCGATTGGCGTATACGAGCCGTCGGCAGACCCTAGCCGCGGTTCTCGCATCAGACGACATCTGAATGGGGCGAACCCTCGCCACAGAGCATCGACCGAATCGTCACCAACAACAAGCGCAACCAACGGGCTTCTAGAAAGGCTCGCCGTCGAACGTCAGCGCCTTCAGGCCATCGCTGCAGGGCTTCGTCATCAACGCGTCATGGCATCGAGTAATTTTGAGTCGGACGCGCAGATTGCCGAGCAGCACACGAAAGCGCGAATCCACGATGCTGCCGAACAGATTTCACGAGTCACTGATGAAGCTGAAAAACAGCGGCTAGTTCAGGCATATGTCGCGCTGACTAGAGAGCTTCCGGGAGATCAAGGTGCGGAGTATCTGCAGGATCTCAATCGAATCGCGGGCATGCCTGCACTAGAGCCCGATCCGGTTGCATGCGACGTGTTGTGGGGGGCAATAGCGACAAGACCTTACGACACGAAAACTGAAGGGCTTCTCAGCGAGTACGTGCAAATGGTCCAACAGCTTACGGATGACGACACGAGGCTTGAACACTTGGCTCGGCTAAGTTCGTATCTTGCTGCGCGAGTCAATGACAGATAGGCAAAGGGCGGCGCCGGACGACTGCTGAGAGAGGTGCCAACTCGCCAACATGCCTGATGGGTCGTTTCCCGCCCCTGCTTACGCAGCCCGATGATCAGCATTTCGCTGATCAGACGGGGTGACAACTGTCCTGACGCAGGGGGATTTCGGGTGGGAGACCACAATAATAATGCTTGTAGGCTCCGGTCATTTGACCGCCTAGCGCGTCGCTATCTGGCTGTGCCGGACTTGCCCTTGCTCGACTTCAGGCCCTTCACGTACGAGTCGGTGCGATCGTCGCCGCAGACGTCGGCGTCATCTACGCGGAACTCTTTCAGCGCTCCGCGCTCGTTCAGTGCGTAGTCGAAGGTCACGGGCTTGGTGGTGAGAGGGCGGCCTCTGAGCTCAGCGGCGAGGCGACGGAACCGGGCCCTATCCAGCACCACGAATAGGGTGTTGCCTACGATGGCGCCCTGCAACCGCGGGCGTTTGGTGGAGGCTTCCCTGATGATGAGGGACGTGGGCGCTCCCGGCTTTGGCTGATGACCGGACACGGGCTCATCCGGCTTGGCATTCCATTCCGGAAAGAAGAGGAAGTTACCGTTTGGAAGGGTTACCGACGTAACGCTCGGAAAGGTTAGCGGCTTGGACTTTAACGTCATGGAATGCTCATCGGGAAGGTGAAGCCAACAATGGATGCGCGTGCGGGCGGACGCCGACTCGCGATCGGCTCGCTCACGTAGCTGACGACGTCACCCTGAGTAATGTTAGCGCGAGCCTCACTGAAGTCTGCATCGGTCAGGCTGACGGTTGCTCCGGGCCCAACCTCCAGACCCGTGCGATTGGTGGTGGAGGTGGCTCCCTTGAGCAGCAGGATGGTGCTGACAGCCGTCGGAGCCGGCGAGCCTGCCGGTGTGCGGTGGACCGCGAGCTCAAACATGTCTGATGCGAGCTCACTGGCCAGATCGACGATGTATTCCTCAATGTAGGTGGTCATGGTGCTTCCTTGGTTGTTCTTTCTAGGACGAGCGAACCGCCCGAGCGTCTAAATCAAAAACAATCACCGTAAAGAAAAGCAATATTAGCGCAACCTGGAATGTCAGGGCTGAAATCCGTATGCAGGACTGAGGCACCTGCCGCCGCAAAGTGGCAACCGGTCGGTGACGAGTTCGGCGTCGGGGTCGATTCCGCTTTGGCTGATGTTCAATGCTCGGGCACTTCGCTCGAAGAGAAGCGTTCGGAAATCATCGCTGTAGCGGAGGTTCGCAGCAACCACGGGAGCCCCACACCAGGCGCCAAGTACTGAAGCTTCTTGGCAGGCTGAGCGCACGGCGTTGTCCAATATGAAGTTATCTCGTGCAATACCGCTGGCTGAAACGAGGTTGTATTCACGCAAGAGCTGGTCATCGGAAACCACGACAACGTCACGATTTCCTGGAAATTCTAGCTCAGCCGGCAACTTCGCGTACGCCAAACTGACGACGTCCGGCTGGGATTCCGTTAGATCCACCGCGAGGAATTGAGCAGCTTCACCGCCGCTGGGCACTCCAAACACGAACCAACGCCCATCTGGGGAAAAAGCCCGGCGAATGCCGAGCCCGACTTCGACAGGGATGGTCTTGAGCGGAGTGAGACTGCTCCCGACCTCGTCAAACGAAAAGAAACTGGTGCTTCCAGCGGGTGCCCGACAAGCGAGCAGCTCGAGCCCTCCGGCTACTGGGAGAGACCACGCGACCACGCCCAAACAAGCACCCGCGGCGCTACTGGCCCGTGGCTGAATCCGGTCCGCGAGGGGGTGAATGGACAAGGCCTGGTTCTCCGTCAAGCGCGCCGCCCACCGGCGACTGGGAGAAAGCCAGGCGTCACTGTGGCTCGGCTGCCCACCAAACGGGTACTCCGTATAGTGACGCAAAGTTGCGCTGCCATTGTTGGGGTCGGCCGGAAACGCAATGACGAGCCCTCCTTCCACTGCGATCAACCGTGAACCCAGGGGCGCAGGTGCGTTGGAATCGCCCTGCAAGTCCGAATAGGGATCAAGGAGATCAATCAGCGGTGCGCCATCTGGATTCGCTGAGAGAAACCCGTAGGGCCGCGTGGGGATGACGTTGCCACGCGGCTCCCCCCAGAACCCGACGAAGCGACTGTCGGCCCATACCAGCTGCTCGAAATAGTCCAGCGGCACGGACTCTTCGACAGGAGGGGTTCCAGCGAACCAATACACCTCCCTCACCAACGGCGACGCCGTCCCCGGCCCCGTCTCACTGCTAAACCCCGAAATCCCGCCCAAATAATCCTGCGTCGTCCCCACTCCCCCCAGCACCACCGCCAAATGGTTCGAATCCGCCGACCAGGCGTAATCGATCACGCCACAGCCCGCCGCAGCCGGGACGCCGTCCGTCGGACACTCCAACCCCGTCGGCGTCGCCGCATTGCCCCGCGCACGCGCGTCGTACGTAAACAGCCGCGGCCCCGCCGCAGTCTCGACCCGAAACGCAATCCAGCGTCCATCCGGCGAGAACTTGAAGTCGCTCGCCGCGCCATCGACGCCGGTGCTCGGTTGGTAGTCGTTCACCAAGAACACATCGCGCAGATGAAACCCCGGCGCCGGCGCCTCGTCCGACAAATACGCAAACCAGCAGCTGGATCGCAGCGACAAATCGAGATCGATTTCGTCGCTCAGCTGCGGTGAACCGTTGTCGCGCAGCCGAAGCTTGACGAGCCCACCCTGAGACGGCCCCGCTGAACCCGTAGAGACAATCCGCACTGTCTCGCGCTCCCCGTCGCCTTCCTCAAATTGGAGCGCGAAATTCCCCGACGCTGGCTCAATCTCCCACGTGAAAGGCCCCTCCCCACCCACCGCCGAGACAACATGCGAATACGGAATCCCCGCGCACGGCGCAGCCGCCAGCGCCGGTTCAATCTGAACGCAGCTCGGCTCATTGGGCGCGCACTTGGGAGCCGCCCCGCTATCGCCTCCCGACCCACCGAGCCCACCTGCATCGGGACCACCATCCCGAACGCCCCCATCCGGAACGTCCGACTCAGTTCCGCCCGTGCCCGCTTTTCCACCGGAGCCCGCCGCCGGCGCCGCCCCAGCGCCGCCCACCGCACTCCCGCCAACCCCACCCCCACCGGCTCCGCCAGCGCCCGTGCCCGCATTGCCCCCATTGCCCGCGCTTCCGGCACTCCCGCCCAGGCCCGGCTGGGGCCCACTATGCCCAACCCCCCAATCAATATCCGGCGGGCAGCCCAGCACA
>JAYWEH010000247.1:0-25695 GCA_043780025.1 Deltaproteobacteria bacterium | reverse complement strand
GGTACCGATGAACATGCCCCGTCCCTTCTACCTCGTCGGCCACAACACGAACTCCATCAAGGAGATTGAGGACGGCCTCGCCGCAGGTCTGAACGCTTTCGAGATCGATATCCATCGGGACCGAAACAGTCGGCTGTTTGTGTCCCACAACCTCGTGCACCCGCAGTCGTCCAGGAGCGCGTTCCCCCCGCCGCCGCGCCTGGTTCCGTTTCTCCAGGCGCTGCATGCGCTCGCGACATCGGCCAAAGGGCAGCGCATTGCGCTGATCATTTTTGATTGCAAGATCAACTCGGCCGAGCACGGGGCGCGGGTGGTCGCGGCGACGCGCAAGGAGCTCAACAAGGCGGGCTTGAAGCTGCCCGTGATCTACTCGGTGCCCACGCTGGGTGACGCGCGCACGTTCTTTCAGAAGGTCGCGGGTGACCTGCAGGAGCACGAGGGCCTGATGATCGATCAGGAGTCCAACCCCAGCGATGTGGCGACGTTCTTCCGCAACCTCGCCGTCGACCGCGCGGGTTATGGCAATGGCGCGACGGCACTGTTCGGGGTCGGGCTGCCGACGCCCAACCTCGCCGCGCAGATGGACGCCGGGGTGGCGCTGCGTGCGCTGGGTCAGCTTCGGTTCGTCTATCCCTGGGTGCTGGTGGCGCGGGACACGATGCGGGAGTTCATCCGCATCGGCGTGAATGGGGTGATGGTCGATACCTCGAACGCAGACCGCCTGGTCGAAGTGCTGACCTCCGACTTCGCGGACCGTGTACGGGTCGCCACCCGGGCGGACGATCCGTTTCAGCCCGACAGCTCGTCGGTGCTGCAGGTGGTCACGAAGGACGTGCCGCACGCCGAGACGGACGCGCTGGTGGAGCTCGAGCTCGAGCTGGAGAACGGCACGCAGCTGAAGCGAGTCGTGGACGGGGGCTATCGCGGGCGCTTCGAACGCGGCACGAGCACGTTCGTGACCTTCTGGGATTCGGCGTTTCGCCCGGGCGACGTGCGGGCCATCAGCGTCCGCCAGGACGGCGGCGGGCGAGATCCGAATTGGTTCCTGGACAACGTCACCCTGCGGGATGAGATCTCCGAGCAGGAAAAGATCGACCCCAAGGTCGTCGAATTCGACACGCTGGTGGAGAAAGGTGTAACGGTCCGGAAGCCATGTTGAGGTTATCGGTCAAGCATCTGCTGGGTGCACTGCTGCTCGCGGGGTGTGGGGGTGTGACGCCCATCGCCCGCTCCGAACGCGCTGCCATCGGCGCCAGTTTCTTGACCGTTGACTACTGCATGGAGCCCGGAAACTCGGCCGAGCAGGTGGGGGCTCCGCTCTTGCTCGGGGACGGCGCGGCAGACACGCTGGGCCCGCTCTATGGCGTGATGGCCGCCGAGACGAGCACCCGCGGCCGGGAAATCGCGGAGATCATGCTGTTCGCTCGCGAGAGCCTGTATCGGGTGTGCGAGGCGCAACTGAATGGGAACCTGGAGGAAGCGGACGCCAAGGCCGAACGCAAGAGCATCGTCGCGACCACGGTCCAGCTGATTGCCACCTTGAATCAACACGAGCTGAACCGGAGCCAGCAATACGCTGCGCGCAACCAGGAGGAGCTCACACAATTGATAGGGAGGCTGCTCGCGGAGATCGCAGAGCTGGACGCACGGCGAAACGCGGCGTGTGCGCCGGGAGACAGCCTCTGCCAGGAGCGCCGGGACGAGCTGCGCGAGCGCATGGCCAACCGCGAAGCGCTGTTGAAAGCGCTGAAGCCCGAGAAACCGTGACGCTCAACCGGCAGCGGGCGCCGGTACCGGCAGCGAGAACGCCTCGAGCACCCCACCCTCGCAGACGGCGTCGAGCAGCAGGCACTTGACCGTGAAGTCCAGCCGCTCGAGCGAATCGTTGACGACGACCGGGTTGACGACGACATAGTTGAAGGCGCGGCGCCGCCCATCCGGCGGCACGTAGGCGGGGGCCGGCTCCGCGTCACGCCCCATGTGGTACGTCACCCGCGGGCCTCCACCGCCGCCGGTGACGACAAACATCTTGCCATCCACCTGGAACCGCTCGTAGCCGTGCACGTGCCCGCTCAGCATCGCCACGGCCTTCTGTGCGCGGCGAAAGCTCGGCAATAACTCAGCGAGCACGTATTCGTCCCCGTAGCGCTGTTTGCCGTTCGTGTAAGGGGGATGGTGGGTGAACGCGAGCACGGCGCGGGTGTGACGGTCCCGGTCAAACGTGGCCAGGATGCGCGCAAACCACGACGCCTGCTCGCGCGCGGCAGCGCCCTCCAGGTTGGAATTCAGCCACACGAGGCCGAGGCCTCGGCGCTGCAGCGCGTACCAACCGGTCGCGGTGAGCTGCGGAAAACGCTCCCGCGCCTCGCGCAGCGCGGCTCGATCGTCACCCCAGTAGTCGTGGTTGCCCAGCACCGGCAAGATCGGGATGCGGCGCGCGGTGAGCGGCGACATCAGCCGATCGAAGTACTCCCAGTTCTCCGGGGTGCCTCCGGCCACCACCATGTCCCCGAGGTGCACAACGAGCGCCGGATGCTCCTCGACAGCCACCTTCTGAATCAGCGCTCGCCTCGGCTCCTCGTTTTGCTCCCTGCCGAGCAGGCGCTCGGCCCAGGACGTGCGCTGCGTGTCAGACAGTACGACGATGGGCCCCTCCACCGAGCGAGTGGACGCCATCGGAGCCACACGCGGCGGCATGGGCGGCGCGGCACATCCGACCAACGCCAGCCATGCCAGGCTTAGCGCGACGACCCCCGCACCGGTACGCATGCCGTCGATGTTCTCATGGCTGCGGCGGCCTTGTCACCTTCGTTTCCCCGGGGACTCTCCCAACAAATGTTCGATCATTGAAAAGCCTTTTGCTTTGCCGCGCAGCTCCCGGCCCTCGGAGGCTGACTCGGTGGATGACCGTCGGGTATGCACAGAACCGGCTTCGCGACGGTGGCGGTCATCTACGTCGCGGTTTCCCTGCGACTCGCGGACTAGCGCCGCGTCCATGGGGCGATATGCTCAATCCTCCCCCGAACGTGCCTCGCGTTACGACGCCAAGCGGTGACCCATGGACAGCGAAACACCCGAGCTCAATGAGTCAGACCTCGACGCCACCGCGCAGAAGGTCATGGCCGCCTTCGCCGCCCGCCCGACTCTCGCTCATGGCCGCTCCAGGCTGTATCGGCCGCGCGATGGCGGCACGAGCGTCGTCATCGAGTTCGCATCGCCCACCGGGGACGACTGGCGTGAGGCATCCATCTGGATTGACGAGCGCGGCAATCCATCCATCGCCTTTGCCGGATGGCACACTCACGCCGACCTTTTCGAGGGCGACTTCGACGCCGGCCTGAGCCAGATGCTGCAGTTCCTGGAGCGCATCCTAGCGGATCGAGTTCTGCTGGAGCCGTCGATTGTAAAGGAACCCCCGTATATCGTGCTCGATCTCGACGATGAATATGAGGTGCTGGACACGCTGACCCACCCGCGGCTGCCTCTCCCGCCGAAGTATTTCTCCTGGTCCGGCGCCGGAGACGTCAGGGTGGATGAGCTGCGGGCGAGATTCGAGAGCCGCCTCTAACCAAGCTGGATGAAGCCTCGGTGTGCCAACATTCAAAATATTTTAATGTTTGTGCGTGCCATGGGTTGCACAGACATCAAGTATATTTTAATGTTTGTGTCCGATGACTGGCCCTGAGTTCCGCCCCGATTGGAACCAACTCTTCGAGACCGCCGCGGCCCAAGAGGGGCTCTTTACCAGCCGGCAGGCGGCTGGGATTGGGTATTCACCGCAACACCTCGCCTACCATCTGCGCGCGGGCAACGTGCAACGCCTCCAGCGCGGCATCTACCGGCTCGTTCACTTCCCTGCAGGAGAAAACGAGGAGCTCGTCGCGGCCTGGCTGTGGTCCGAGCAGGCTGGCGTCATCTCGCACCAGACCGCTCTGGCTCTGCACAATCTCTCCGACGCGATGCCCACGCGCATCCATCTCACGCTGCCCGAGAAGTGGCGGCAGCGCCGGTTCCGGGTACCTCCCTCCCTCATGCTGCACCACTCCGATGTGCCAGCCGAAGATCGGACCTGGTTCGGGGCGGTCCCCATCACCACGCCCGCGCGTTCGCTGAACGACTGTGCTCGCAAAGGGCTCTCTCCCGAGCTGCTGCAACAGGCGGCACGGCAGGCTCTGCGTCGCGGCCTGCTGACGCGAGCGGCGCTCACTGACGTCGAGGCGGCGCTCCAACCCTTTGGTGGTCTGGCCGCTTGAAACCTCGCAGCTATTCCTCTCCGACGGCCTTCAAACAAGCCCTCGAACAGCGCCTGCGCGTCGCTTCGAAGACCGGCAAACTTTTTGCGCGCAAACGCCAGCTGCTCGTGTTCCATCGCTTCCTGGCGCGAGTCGTCGCCCTCCTCGGGGACGCCGCAACCTTGAAAGGTGGGCTCGTGCTCGAGCTGCGGCTCGAACGGGCGCGCACCACCAAAGACGTGGACCTGCGAATGTTGGGCTCGTCGAGTGAAATCCTTCTGAAGCTGCAGGAGGCCGGCCGCCGGGATCTCGGCGACTTCATGAATTTCGAAATCGTTCCCGACGAGGACCACCCGGAGCTCCAGAACGACGGGATGCAATATGACGGGCTTCGATTTCGAGCCGAGTGCAAGCTCGCCAGCAAAGCCTACGGGCAACCCTTCGGGGTCGACGTGGTCTTCGGCGATCCCATCTTCGGCGAACCCGACGTGCTCCGCACCGCGGATGTTCTCGCGTTCGCGGGCATCGCCCCGCCTGTGCTCAGCATCTATCCGGTCGAAACACATATCGCAGAAAAGCTGCACGCCTACACCCTGCCCCGCTCCCGCCCCAACTCTCGCGTCAAGGACCTGCCTGACCTCGCGCTGCTCGCGACCGTGCGAGCCATCGAAGCGACGCGCCTGCGCGCAGCGCTCGAACAAACCTTCACGTTCCGAAAAACGCATGCACTGCCCGCTGCCCTGCCCGCGCCCCCAACGACCTGGGCCACGCCCTACGCCGCGATGGTGACGGAGGATGAGCTGCCCTGGGAGACGCTCGGCGACGTGACTCACGCGGCCGCGACGTTTCTCGACCCGGTGCTCACGGATGGAAGCGAGGCGCAGTGGGATCCGGAAGCGTGGACCTGGGACGCTCGATAGGGCTGCGCCGAGTCACCCATGGTGAAGTGAGGCTCGCGCAGCGCCCCGAGCTCATCCCCGACCCAGCAGCTCGCTGGCCACCTCGTTCGGACTCCTCATCTGGATCGGGCTGCACGGCGCCTTCGCCAGCCGCAGGGACGCCTCGATGAGGCTATCTCCGTGCGCGAGGTACGTCTCCAGGATGGAGGCGAAATCATTCATGGAGCCCAGGATCTGCCGAGTGGGGGCGCTGCCCCTGGACGGGACCACGACGGGCAACAGGCTCCGCTCGCTCACGCAAATGACGAGCTGCTGCGGCCGCGTGTAGAGCAGGTTCCCATACCAATCGCCCAGCCTCGTCGTGGGTGGCGGCGGCGACGCGTTCGGCTGCGCCCTGAGGCGCTTCAGCAAGGTTCGCGTGCAACGGAGCGTGAACATCGTCGAAACGGCACATCAGCTTGCCGCCCCCTCTGCGGGTAATGCAAGAACGATCACGAGCGCCTTTCAGCGCCCCGAGGTGACGTCAATAGCCGAAAGGTGGAGGTATCGGCCCCCACCCCTTTCCCGGTCCACTTGTCGACTCGAGGACCAACTTGACGCCAGCAGAACCTTGCTGAGAACAGGGCGCCAACAGGTGCTATACTTCGACGCTCCCCATGAACGCAGCTGACCAAGCAGAGCAAGATCTGCGTCGCCTCAACGAGGCCGCGTTTGACGCGTCGGGCGTCGATCTGACTCAGATTGACATGATGCTCGCGCTCACTCCCGAGCAGCGGCTAGCGGTGCTTTATGAAACCGCCACCTCTTTGGCCCGCTTGATGGTTCATGCCGACGCCAACCCGATCCTTTGATGTCATCGAGCTGCTGGTTCGGCACGATGTAGCGTTTATCGTGGTCGGAATGACCGCGGGCGTGCTGCACGGCGCACCCGCCGTCACGTTTGATCTCGACATCGTCTACGCACGTGACGCAGCTAACATAGCGAAGCTGCTCAGCGCTTTGCAGGAGCTCGAAGCGATCTTTCGCGGCGATGAGCGACGCCTCGTACCGAACATTTCACACCTGCAGTCCACCGGTCACAAGCTGCTCATGACCAAATTCGGCGTCGTCGACGTGCTTGGGGGCCTCGGTGAGCTCGAATACCCCGACTTGCTTCCCGATGTCGAAGTCATGAAGATTCACAACATGAACGTCCAGGTCCTGTCCCTGGAGCGGCTCATTGACGTGAAGGCCAAGGCCGGGCGCGACAAGGACATCGCCGTGTTGCCGTTACTGCGTGCGACCCTCGCGCGCGCCAAGACACCTCTTTAGCGCGTGCTATGTGGCCGTGTCTTCAGGCCCCCGACCCGAGCTGCCCCGTCGCCTCGCTCGCGTCCGACACGTCCTGGTGAATCGCGGAGGCGATCACGCGCGTCGTCAAATCGTCGAGGTGACGGCGTAATACGGCGGAGAGCTGTTCGTACTCGGGCCAGAGCGTCTCGTCCACGAAGCGGCGCGAAACGCGGGCCATGATGGTGGTACGCCGTTGGCCCTTGTAACGGAACGGCGTGATGTCGTAGCGGCGGCAGAGCGCCATGAACAAGCGGGCGGACCAGCCGTCGGCGACGGTGAAGCGGTATTCGATCGGGGGATCAGCGGCTTCGATGCTCTTCAATCGGAGCTGAATCCGGCGTTTGGCTTCACCGGCCGCGACTTTTTCGCCATCGGTTGTCGCGCCTGCAAAGAGCGCTTCAATGGCGCGCAGCTTTTCGAGCAAGCGGGTTTCGTCGACGCTGGATTGTACGTCGTTCATGGCGGGCTCGTATCACGGCCGGGCTCTCGCGTCAGCGGAGTTTGAGCGATTCCACCTCGGCGGTGAACCGAGTGATGGCCGGCAATGGAACCGTGAGCGAAGCGCGTAGGCGGCGTCTACATCGCCAGAACCTGAGCTGCGCAGACACGGCGAAATAATCTCGTGGCGGGCGACGGGACATGGCGAGTGGTCCAGATGTCCGCGGTATGAACCCGAGTGGCGTCCGCGGCCCGAGGTGACTTCAATCGCCGAGCGGCGGAGGCTCGGCCCAAAACCCCTCGTTCACCTAGGTCAGGAGCCCTGCATCTTCGCAGGCTGGCACGCTACACCACACGCACCGAGGGGTAGAGAGGCGCGACGTCACGCACGACCCGGCCCCAACGGTCGCTCAGAGCGCTCCACCGAGCGCAACCACGGCACCGCTCGGCATGAGCGAGTCGCTCGACGGCGCACTCAAATACAATACGAGGCCGCCCGTAACGCCCACGCCGCCCACGATCCCTGCAATGGTGGCGAGCGTCGCGAGGCTCTGCGCGTCGTCGCGCAGCCGCACGCCCTCCGTACCGCAACGATTGGGGTTGGACGGATCGCACGCGGCCTTCGAATCGTCGTTCTTACCCGCGGCGAGCACCCCGAGGACACCGGCGGCGACCCCAAAACCGAGCCCGCCAGCACCCACAATCCAACCCGCCAGGCGCTGCCCCTGCCCCGGATCGCGCTCGACACCGACCGCTGCTGCTTCACTCGCAAGCGGCGCGCGCAATATCACTCGAACCAGCCTCGGCACGGTGACGACCGCATCGCCGCCGCCCCCGTTCTTCAGCTCGACCTGCGACACGAACGTTTCGTAGCCGGGGGCGCTGAAACGCAGCTCGTAGCGTCCCGCGTCTCGCGGCAATGCCCGATCGAGCTCGGCCGCGTCGAAGGGGGAACCGTTGACCGTGATCTGTAGATCGCTCGGCGGCGCCTCATTGCCGCTTTGAATCTCCAATTTGGGGGCGCGAGGCTCGAGCGCGGCGGCACGCACGCTGGCTGTGTGCTGGCGTGGCTCGTCTTCACGGCTCCCGGCTAATTGAGCGGCGGCCGTGAACGTGGCGAAGGCGCTCGCGAACCGACCCGCCCGTTCATAGCAGTCCCCGAGGTACAGCAACGTACCGAGCCCCGGCTCGATCGCGTGGCTGGCGGCGAATTTCTCACAGGCGGGTTCGTAGTTACCCGCGTCCATTAGTGCCTTGGCCTGGCGGAACAACGCCTCAGCCGCTTGTTTCTCCGCCTCCTCGGCTGAAGCGTTGGAGGCCATCGCGAGCGAGGCCAGCAGCAGGGCTCCGAATGCGAGCGCGGGAAAACGCTGGGTCGTCATGTCTGGACTCCGTGATTCGCCGCTTCAGCGACGATCACCAAAACTGCGCGGATCCCAGGGGTCGTCGCTCGATCCGGGTGCTTCGACGCGCGCAGGGCTCGGAGCATTGGTCCGGGGGGGTTCCGTTTGCGGCTCAGGTTCGAGCTCGATGTCGTCGGTCTCGTCCGGTTGCGGCTCGGGTTGGCGTGGGACGTTGGTCTTGGCTCGCGGCAGGGGACGTTTTCCATGCCGTAGTGGCTCTCGTGGTTTGGCGGCCACGGCCTTGCGCGCCAGCGCTGCACGAATCGCAGCCAGCGAGCGCTCCGATGGCTGCTCGCCGGTGGCGCGGCGCGCTGCCGGCGCGGCTCGCAGCGCCCGAGCGTCGGTCTGTACTTCGGTCTTGTGCGCTCGAGCCTCCGCGGCAACATCCGAAGTGGACGCGGCGCTGCGCGCCGGCGCCGCGGCAGCAGCCGCGAGTGAGCGCGCTTGGGGAGTGCGTTCGACCCGGATCACAAACGCGACCGCAACGGCCACGACAGCGGCGCCGAGCGCGACCCAAGCCCAGCGACTCCCAAACCGGGGCGGCGACGCCGGACGATCACCGGGCCCGGTCGCAGACAAGGCGCCCCCGGCGACTGTCCCGACATCGAACGAAGCGGAGAACGGGGACGCGGAGGACGGAGACGAGGAGAACCGCGCTGCGCTGGACGAGCGATCGGGTGTAACTTCGACGGCCGCCGGCAAAGTGGGCGGGGCAACCGAGATTCTCGGCCTCACTGCATCGGGGTTGGTCAAGATCCGAGTGATGCGCTCCACGCGCGGCAGGTCTTCGGCGCGCCCAAACGGCGCCAGCGCTTCGGCCAGATCCGCGACGTCACAGAAACGCTGCGCCGGATCCTTCTCGAGGCAGCGCTGAACCACGTCATCCAGCCCAGCGGGAAGCCCCGGCCGGAGCTGCTCCAGGCTCTGAACGGGAGCCCCCAGCACGGCCGCATACACCTCGGGCAACGTCTCGGCGACGAACGGCGGCCGCGCCGCCAGCATTTCGAACAGGATCGCTCCGAGCCCCCAGATGTCGCTCCGCGCGTCCACGCCTTCCGCCCGCATCTGTTCGGGGGCCATGTAGAAGGGCGACCCGAGCACCTGGGGCGACGTGGTGGCGGCTCGTTCGCGAACGGAGCCGCCGATGTACTTGGAGATGCCGAAATCGACGATTTTCAGGCTGGGCGAACCGTCGGGCAAGCGCGCGATGAAGAGATTTCCGGGCTTCAGATCGCGGTGCACCATTTCGGCCACGTGGACCTCGGCCAGTGCCTCACACGCTTGCAACATGAAGGCAATCGCCGCCTCGACCTCCAGAGCCCCCTGGCGATCCAGTAAATCCGCGAGGTTCTCGCCCTCCAGGTACTCCATCACGATGAACGGCGCGCCCCCGTCCAGCGTCCCGACGTCGAGCACCCGCGCCACGTGCTCGCTGCGAATGCGCGCGGCGGATCGAGCCTCCGCGAGCAGGCGGTTCAAGGTCCGCTCGTCTTCGAGCAGGTCGCGCCGCATCACTTTGATGGCGACCAAACGCTCGAGCTGCAGGTGCGTTGCCGCCAATACGACCCCCATGCCACCCCGGCCAATTTGGCGCTCAATCCGGTACTTGCCGGCGATGATCTGGCCGATCTGCAGCGGGGAGGCCGCGGGACCCGGCGTTTCCTCGACGTTGGGAGTTCCGGATGCGGACATCGGGCGGCAGCCTAGCGGCTTCGGCGCCCCCTATCGAGAAAAACGACACAGGAGCGCGCCGCCGCCCAAGACTTGCCCGGCAAGCTCGAGAAGCCGTCCGGCGCGAAAAATCCGGCCAGGAAACGGCCGGGCCGATAAAACAATGTGACGGGCGCTGCATTTTTTACGCAACCGTTTCGCGTGGGTGTCCGATATGAGAGCCGATCAGGCCTTCTCAATTCGAGAACGCCCTGATGGCGCCGACGAAGTATTGGCGCAGTCGTGAATTCGGATATGCTTGGGATCCGCGATGGAAAACGAAGTCGAGGAAGGCCAGCTCATTGCTGGCAAGTACCGCATCGAACGCGTGTTGGGGCGCGGCGGCATGGGTGTCGTCATGGCAGCCATGCACGAACACCTGAACCAGCGGGTCGCCCTCAAGTTCCTGACGGACAACGCCTACCAGCAGCCTGAAGCCGTCCAGCGCTTCGTGCGCGAAGCTCGCTCCGCCGTGCAGATCCAGAGTGAACACGTCGCCAGAGTGATGGACGTGGGTACGCTCGATTCGGGCGCGCCGTTCATGGTGATGGAGTACCTGCGCGGCCGCGACTTGAAGGAAGTCTCGTCTCGGCGGGGGCCGCTGCCCGTCAGCGAAGCGGTCGACTTCGTGCTGCAGGCCTGCGACGCCGTGGCGGAGGCCCACTCGCTCGGTATCGTGCATCGAGATCTGAAGCCCTCCAACCTCTTCCTGACGGAGCGGCCTGACGGCTCTCCGCTCGTCAAAGTGCTGGATTTCGGCATCTCCAAGGCGATCCAAAAAGGGGACACGAGCCAGATGCACATGACGGCGACGTCGGCGATCATGGGGTCGCCGCAATACATGTCGCCCGAGCAGATCCGCAGCTCCAAGAACGTCGATGCGCGAGCAGACGTCTGGGCGCTCGGCACCATCTTGCATGAGCTCTTGGCGGGTACCCCCGCGTACGTTGCAGACACGGTTCCGGGGCTGCTGGCGATGATTGTGGCGGACTCGCCGCCTCCGCTCAGGTCGGTGCGGCCTGACGCACCCGCGGATCTGGAAGCGTCGATCACGCGCTGTTTGCAGAAGGATCGCGAACAGCGCTTCGCCAACGTGTCGGAATTTGCGCGCTCGCTCGAGCGCTTCGCATCGAGCGAGACCAAGCCACTCATCCGGCGCATCGCGCGCCTGCTGGGAGACGACGTGGCGCCGCCGACCGAGGTGGCACCGTCCGTTCGCTCGGGCAACCAGACCCGGGAGCCTGTCGGGCAAACTAACGGCACCTGGGCGCGCACGGGCAAGCTGGAATTGGAGGCGGAGGCGGTTGCCCCGCCCTTTTATCAAAAGCAGAGTGCCCAGATCGGGGCCGGCGTCGGCGCCCTCGGCTTGGTCGCGGTGCTGTGGCTCGGTTTCTCCGGCTCTCCCTCGGGCGACGAAGAGTCCTACGAAACCGCTCCGGCGAGTTCCGCGGCGGCACCTCGAGCTGAGGCGGCTCCCGCTGCTCCCCCGCCCGTGGTCGCGCCGCCGCGAGCCGCCGTGCCGGAACGAACCACAGCGGAGGTGCCGCCACAGCCGGCGCCGTCCGTCGGGCTCGTGCGTCCCATCGCCGAGCCGCCGAAAACCGAGGCGCCAGAGCCGCAAGCACCCGAGCGCGAAGCCGACCGCACCGTGGTCGCCAAAGAGGATGACGTGCCCGCGTCGAGTCCGCCGAAGACGCGGAAAACCAGCTCGGCAGCTCGGCCGGCAAAGGCCCGTACGACGTCGAACGCTCGGCCCGCACCCTCTCGTCCGCGCACCGAGGCCGCTGCTCCTTCCCCCCCGGCTCCGCCGCCATCGACCCCCAAGAAAAGCAATACGCTCGATTTGTTCGATGATACGAAGTGAGCCCATGAAACGGCTCAGCACTTCGGTTCTGCTCGTTGCTGCAGCGTTGGTCGGCTCCGTATTACCTGGCTCAATCCAGACGGCTCACGCACAGAGCGATTCGGCGGCGGCTCGCGGCCTCTTCGCCGAAGCTCGAACCTTGATGGAGAAGGAACGCTACGAGGAGGCGTGCCCCAAGTTCGAAGAGAGCCTGCGGCTCGACCACGGCATGGGCACCCAGTTCAATCTGGCATTTTGCTGGGAAAAATTGGGCCGATCGGCGAGCGCTTGGGCCTTGTTCTTGGATGTCGCTGCGGCCGCCCGCGCCGGCAATCAACCTCAACGTGAGGCCGCAGCTCGAGAGCGCGCGGAAGCGCTCGAGCCCAAGCTGACGCGTCTGCGCATCGCGCTGACGGATCCAGTGCCGGACACGAAGGTCATGCGCGACGACAAGGAAGTCGGGCGCGCCGCCTGGGGGACGGCCATGCCCGTCGATCCGGGTGACCACGTCATCGTCGTCACCGCGCCGGGTAAACAGCAATGGACCCAGGACGTCAAAGTCCCGGCAGCTTCACGCACGTTCTCGGTAACGGTTCCGACGCTGGAAGACGCGGTGGCTCCAGTGGCGGCGGAAAGCGCGCCCGAGCCGAAGGCAGAAACTCAAACGGTGGACACGGGCACGCAACAGCGCTCCAGCGGCCTCAGCGGGCAACAGGTCACCGGGCTCGTCCTCGGCGGTGTCTCCGTGGCGGCCCTCGCCACCGGCACCGTCTTCGCGATTCAGAGCAACTCCGACAACAACGAAGCCCTCGCGCTGTGTCGCACGCAGACGGCGAGCGGCGATCGTTGTGACGGCCCCGACGAACACGAGCGCCATCGCAAGCTCGTGGCGGACGCCAAGCGCGAGCTGGTGCTCGCGTACGTCGGATTCGGAGTGGGCGCTGCAGCTGCAGTGACGGGCATCATCCTCGTTGTCACGGGCGGGAACGACTCCGGGCAGGGCACGTTCAACGTTTCACCGGTATTCAGCGCGGATTTCCGGGGCGCCGTTCTAAACGGCCAGTTCTGAATCAACGCACGCCGAACAACTGCACGATCAGCTGCCGGCGGTGAGCCGCGGTGCGGTGTTCCCACAGGTACAGCGCTTGCCAGGTCCCGAGCGCCAGGCGTCGCGCGGTCACGGGGATCGTTTCGCTGGTCCGCGTGAGAGCGCTCCGTGCATGCGCGGGCATGTCGTCCGGCCCCTCATCGTCGTGTTCCCAGCGCGCCTTTTCAGGCGCTAGCCCCTTGAACCAGCGTTCCAGATCGCGCAGCACCGCCGGATCCGCGTTCTCCTGAATCAGCAGGCTCGCCGACGTGTGTTGGACGAACACTGTGCACAGGCCCGTCTCGATTTGAGACGCGGCCACGATTCTAGCGACGGCCGCAGTGACGTTGGTAAAACCTTGCCCGGGTGTCTCAATCACCAGCGCTTCCTGCAAGCAAACCGCGTTAAGGCTCACGCAGCGAACTATAACGGGAAATCACGCAACCGGCCCTACGCCGTGACCGATGCACGCTGACCATGGATCCTGCATTTCTCGACACATGCCCGAACGGCCACCAAGCCAGCTCCCGCTCTTCGTCGAATGTCCCGGTGGCCAATGCCTTGCACAGGCAAGGCTGCCCCAGTAGGTTCGCGCTCCAAGCGGGAAAAGGTATGAAAAGGCTGGTCGCGGACACACGGGGAGCGGTCATGGCGGAATACGTCGTGCTGCTGGTCCTGGTCGCCGGGGGCTGCTGCGCCACCATCGTGGTGCTCGGCATCGCGATGTCACGGTATTTCGCCGCGCAGCAGGCCTGGCTGTTGATCCCCTTCCCCTGAATGAGAAAACCCGGCTCGAGCGGGTGGTTCTAAAAAAATGACATCACGGTCACTTTTTCGAGCAACTGACCGCGAGGTCCGACCGACAACAATACCAACGACAGCAAGCGAGCCGCCACCGCGGCTTCCGAATTGAAAGGTAACTCCCCAATGTCCTATCTCGCAAAGGCCCGCGCTCGCCTCAACGGCATGTCCCTCGTTCGTGATGACCGAGGTCTGTCCACGGTTGAGTATGTGATCATCCTCGTCCTCATCGCTGCCATCGCCATCGGCACCTGGAAGACCTTTGGTGGCAAGGTTCAGTCCGGTCTCAAGAACGCCAGCGATCAGTTCGACGAGAACGTCACCCAGCAAGAGCTGCAGGACGAATAAGGGCTCGGCCCGTTCGAACCTGACATCAGTCACCCCGGCCGAAGGGTAGTCCACGCTCGAGCAAGTCACACTCGAGCAAAGGCCGGGGGGCACACGCATCGATGGTTCCCGGGCAAGCGCCGCTAGCCCGGGAATTCATAGCAAGGGGGGAACTTCGCGGCAGCCACTGGCCACGCGTCGACCACGGCGTCGCACGCTCGAGCTACCGGCACGCGGATGCGGGAACGAGCGTCGCGCGAGTGTGCGGACCCGCCGGCGCCGGACCCAAGAGGAGAATCTGAATGAACGCGCTCTCGGAAGCCCCCCTCGCCTGTGCTTGCGTCGTCGCGTTCGCCGCCGCCTGGACCGATGCGAAAACGGGGCGCATGCCGAATGCGTTGACCCTCCCGGCGATTCCCCTCGGAATGTTGTTCGGCGGCCTCAACGGGGGCTGGATCGGCGTCGGCTCATCGGCGTTAGGTGCACTCTTGTGCGTCTGCGTGCCCGTTATTCTTTTCTACTCGTCCCGAGGCGGAGCGATTGGCGGAGGGGACGTCAAGCTCTTCGGAGCGCTGGGTTCATTGCTGGGCCCGAGCGCAGGGCTCGAAGTCGAGCTGGCATCGCTCGTATTACTCGCGATCTTCGCTCTCGTCGTGTTGACCTGGCGCGGTCTGCTCTGGGACATGTTGCGACGCACCTTCTGGATCGCCGTCAATTGGGCATTGCCAAAGGAGCGCCGCCGCAACGTCGAACCCGAACAGATGGTGATGATGCGCATGGGGCCCGCGATTTGCGTGGCCACCTGGGGTTTCGCGACTCTCCAGTACCTGCCCTACCTATTATCGTGAGCTGCCTCTCGCGTAGGCGGCATCGTGCCCGGACAAACGTATGAGCAACCGCCCCGTCAGGACCTCTGAGGATCTCGCCGCCGGAGCCAGCCGTACTGCACGAGTCCGGTGGCGCAAGCCGAACGTCACCGCCGTGCGCGGCGCGGTCTACGTGGAATTTCTGGTGGCGTTCGTCCCGGTGCTGATTTTTTTCCTCGGGCTGCTGCAGCTGGGCCTGCACTTCTGCGCCAAGCTCGTGGTCCAGCATGCGGCGACGCGCGCGGTCCGGGCCGCGGTGGTCGTGATGGAAGACAAACGCGAGCGCTACAACGACGAAGAGCAAGGGCTGATCGTCTACGACGGCTCGAGCGGGCAGGAGTCTCAGAACGAGCTCGCCGGTATCGCCTCGGAGCTGAACGTGCCGGGCAACACCGGCTCGTTCATGAGCGGAGGCAGCACCGGCAACGCGCGGCTCAACGCGATCCGGCGCGCGGCGTACATGCCGCTCGCAGCGATCGCGCCTTCGCTCGCCCAGCTCAGCCGCACCTTCGGCCTGGGTGACGGCAGCACGATGGCCGAGTTCGGTAACGGCGGCCGCTTCCTGGCTGGGATGCTGCTCTACAACCGCGCCGGCGCCATGGTCACCCTGCGGGACGCGGCAGGCAACGTCGTCGAGGACATCGGCTCCAACGACGAGATCACGGTCCACATCACCTACCTCTATTATTGCTCGATCCCCTTCGTGAGCAATTTCATGTGCGACTCGGCCGCCGACCTGTCCGGCTTCAACCAGGCGCGAGACGCCGTGACCGCCGTGACTGACGCCGTTCAAAACGGTGACATCGTCGGCGCCGTCAACGCGGGGCAGGAGCTCCGTGGGGAGCTGGAGGCAGCTCGGGCTCAGTTCGACCGCTTGCGCGCCGAGCTCTCCTACGCCGAGAACCCGGAGCTGCTCGTCCCGTTCATCTTCACCAATTCGCATTTCAGGATGCTCGAAGCAGAGGCGACGCTGCCCAATCAGGGGGCCTGCTACTACGAGGGCAGCAGTTGTTACGCCGGCCCGGCAAGCGAGGAGGACTAACCGTGAATACCTCAGCGCGAGACGGCATCGAGTTTCAAATGAGCAACTCCGAACCGCGCCACCGAGCAGAGGCCGAACCGAGTCTCGCTCACAACGAGAGCGGCGCCATCCTCGTCATTGGCGTGTTCATGGCCGTCGTGCTGGTGGGCCTACTTTACTACGTGTCGGGCATGGGCACGACGATCTTCCATCGGGAGCGCATGCAGGATGCGGCCGACGCGGTGGCCCTGGCGACCGCGATTGGCCACGCGCGCGGCATGAACCTGATCGTGTTCATTAACCTGGTCATGGCGGCGCTCGTGGCGGTGGTGCTCGCGCTCAAAGTGATCGAGATGTTGCTCACGGGTCTGCTCTTGATCCTGGCGGCCATCGCCTGGTTTTTCCCACCTGCCGGTGCGGCCATTGGCGTGGTTCAGCCCGCGCGCGAAGCCGTTGCCGAAGTGCACAATGCCGCGCGCGAGATCGTGGATGCGATCCTGATCGTGCTGCACTTGACGGAACAGGCGGTCATGTACATCACGCCCGCGGTCAGTGTCGTGGCGGGCGCGGCGACGGCCACCGACGCGTATGACGACGTGGTCGACCTGGCGATCGCCATCCCTCCACGCATCACCTTGCCCGTCGAGAACGACAGCTATGACCGGCTCTGCAAGGAAGCCGAAAAGATGCTGAGCGATCTGATCAAGATGGCCACCGACCCCATTCCGCTGATCGGCAAGGTGATCAGCGCCGCCTTGGACGGCATCATCGGCGCCGTGTCCGCAGCCTACTGCTACAAGGATGGAAGCAAGCCGGACGGCTACGAGATCGACTTCGATCGCACGTTGCCGACATCTACCGCAGGCAGGCAGTGCGAGCAGGACAACGCCAACATGAACCCAGAGTCGGCGGCCTGCCAGTCATGGAATGACGAAGTCACCGCGCGCCGGCCAGGAGACGACGGCGATTGCGACAACGCCGCCTGCCGGACCAACGTCGAGAGCGCGCGCTCGATCTGCGCTCCCGGCGTCAAGCCCGCGGCTCGGAACTATTCGTGGACCGAGGCTGACGTCGTGGAGGAGGTCATCTACGATCCCGTGTTGGGTAACTGGAAGACCACCGCGTTCGATTACAGCAACCCGACCGTTACGGGGCCCACCTCGTCGACACCGACCGAGCCCATCCCCGCGTCCATGCCGGAGCCGTCCAACGCCAAGCCCTGCGATCAGGGGGACCTGTACCGGTACCGCAACAGCTGGGAGATCGAGCCAAGCGAGGAAATGCGGGCCCGGACCTGGAGCGACTGGAACACCGTCGCAGAATTTAGGGGTACCCCGGCTCACACGATCCCGGTTTGCAGCATGCGCCTGCGTGCCACGCTCGACACATTGCCGCCCATACCCGAAGATCCGCGCAATCCCCCGGAGGGTTTCAACGCCGGTCCCTATACGCTGCGCTACCGCGCCGTCCAGCACGTGCACGGTTGCACGGAACCTGCCTCACAGATGATGGAGTTCCCAGACGAGTGGAGCCAGGCCGCGAGCGGAGACGGCAGCGACAAATCTCCGCACAAGGTGGAGGAAGGCGTCGACCTCGGCTCCAGCGATTTCCAGATGCGAGGCTTCGCGATCAATCCAGACGGCGGAAAGCTACCGGGGCTTGCGCGGCGGCAACTCAACGTCTCCGCGTTCAACCGGGACACGACGCCGGAGGGCTGGGTCGAGGCGGCGCGAATCGCTGGCCGCGTCGCGGTCGCCCAGGCGGAGTATTTCTTTGACCACGATGGCACCGAGGAACGTGACCTGTGGATGTGGGAAATGAAATGGAAGGCGCGCCTGGTGCGCTTCACCCTGCCGGGCGGAGACGACGAGGAAGAAGAGAGCAGCGGGGCGACGTCCGCGATTGAAGAGCTGGGCGTCGACGTACCCGCCACCAACTTGTCGTTCGTTTCGGACCAGTTGCCCGCGGACTCACCGAGCCTCGACTCCATCGCCGACCTGATCGTCCATTGATTGAGCTCATGCTGACTGGACATCCCACGATGAAACGAATCCCCACACCGAAGACGCCGCGCGGATCGCAGCGAGGCGCCGCCTTCGCCGAGGCGGTGATGTTACTCATGTTCATGATCATCATCTTCGCCGGCGTGCAGTACCTGGCGCGCTACTTCGAAGCCAAACAGCGGTCCCTGCTCACGGCTCGCCGCTGCGCCTGGACGTTCTCACGCTATGCCTGCGTCGATGATGCTCCGTTGCCGGCGATCTGCGCGGGCGTGGTGGGAACGGGCCCCGAGCGCATGCAGGAGAACCGCGACGAGGCATTGGGCACCGCCGTGGCGAAGCACGCCGAAAACGACGGCCCCGCGACGAACGACGCCGTGGCGGAAAACGACACGCAGGGGCACCTCAAGGGCGGGGTCAACGAGGCCATGAATCCTCTGCTGGAGATGGTCGTGGGCCAGTCGCTCACCGCCGTCGCGACCAACGACATCCAGCGCAACCCCGTGACCAATCTGGCGCCCGGTAGCATCACCGCCTCCTACTACCTGCCCTGCAATCTCGCGAAAAAGAGCCCTTTCGACATCGTGAGCGACCTCTGGAACGGATTGGTGGAGTTCTAATGGCTCAGCGACTAGTGGCTCAAAGAAAGACCCGAAGGCCCTGGCGTCTGTTCGCCTTGGTGAGGGTGCTGGCGCTGCTCACCGTCTGCCTGATCATCAGCTCGATCGCGCTATTTCAGGTCAGCAAGGCGCGCGCAGGCGACGTGTTGGTTCAGATCGGCGCGCAGCTGATGCGCTTGCCGGACGCCTATTACCCGAACGGCGTCCAGCAGCTCAGCCTCAACGGGCTGACGCTGAACATGCAGTCGGGGACTTCGGAGCGGCCGCCCGAGGAAGTGGTCCAGAAATTCTACGACGCCTGCCGGAGCCGCGCGGGAGTGCAGCTGGACGAAAAGCAAAGGGCGGGCATCCGCTCATATCTGGAGCAGTCGACCTGGTTCCAGAACGCGGTGGACGGCGTGCTCGTGCAAGAGAGCAGCGACGGGACCTCGGTGATTTGCATCGATCCCGAAGGCAAACAGTGGGACATCGCCGGCATCGCCGACGCGGCGCAGCGCTTCGTGGCGAGCGGTGAGCTCGCGGAGCTCGGGCGCATGCGTTACGCCTGGGTAAAGCCCGGCGAATCGGGAAGTGTATTTTTGACCGCGTGGACGACGGGCCCGGCACGACTGCTCGAGCAGTTTCCCCGGCAAGGCGATGCTCCGGGTGTCGATTTTCCGCAGGCGGCGCGGGTCAAAGGTAGCCAGCGCTTCCTGTCGGCGCATCTCGCCGACAGCGACATGGCGATCTACCGTCACGCCGAAGGGGAGCTCGGCGCCCTCACCGACAGTTATCGAGCCGCGCTAGAATCCGGCGGCTACGTGAACGTCGGCAAACCGGCCAAGACCGAACAGAGCGCTATTTTTAGCTACGAAAAAGGGCGTCGCCACGTGGTGCTGACGCTCAAGAGCGGCCCGCGCGGTTCTGTGATGGTCTCGCTGCTTTCTCAGCCGTGAGCGTCTTCCCAGACGCGGTTTCCATGATACAACCGGCCCGTCCAATCCGGCCCCGCAGGTAGCAACTGGCGGCCTGTTCGAGGGCGCGGGTGGAACCGAGCTTCGTGCCATGAGGTTAGCGTGAACAAGAAAGCCCTTCTCATCGCCGTCGTCACCGCGCTAGCCGGGGTGGCACTGGCGCATTTCTACCTCGAGCGTCTGGAGCACGAAGCCACCGGCGGCGCGCGCATCCCGGTGCTGATCGCAGCCAAGGACTTGAAGCCAGGGTCGATCCTGCGCGAAGCCCTGGTCGGTGTCCGGCCGGTGCCGCAAGCGTACGTCGGGGAACGCAACATCTACGCGCGGGATTCCAAGAAGGTGATGGGCATCCGCGTCAGCACCCAGATCAAGGCGAACGAGCCGCTGCTCTGGAGCGACCTCGCCACACTGGCTCAGCCGGGTCGCGACTTGTCGAGCGCGGTCGCAGATGGCAAGCGCGCCGTGTCGCTGTCAGCCCAGACGAGTACTTTCGATGGTCTGCTCAGGCCCGGCGACAGGGTCGACATCCTTTTCACGCCGGGCAGTGGCGACGAGACATCGATGCTGCTCCAGAACATCCTGGTGCTGGCCGTAGGCGGACACCTCGGGGAAGAGGAGGAAGGGGGCGTGCGCATATCGTTTGGACGCAAGGCGGTGACGCTCAGTGTCTCGATCGAAGAAAGCCAGTTGATCACCCAAGCAGAACGGCAGGGCACGTTGAAGCTCGTGCTCCGCAATCCGGAAGACATCGAGCTGCTCGAAGGCGTCGGAAAGACCGTGCGCGGCGATATCGTCCAGCAAGCCGCAGAAGCGCAGCGTCGAGCGCTCACTCCCCAAACCCCCCAGAAGGGAACCATCGATCATGTCCGTTAAAGGTCTGAGTGGAGCCGGGCGCCGCTGGCTCTGCCGCGCCGCAATCGCCAGCGCGAGCGCTGCGGTGCTGACGTCGGAGCCGGTTCTGGCTCAAACGCGAGACGTCCCCGGTTCGAGCAAAGACGGCAACACCATGAAGTTGGAGGTGGGCACCCAACAGGTGATCTCCAGCGAAAACGTGCGGTCCTACTCCGAGGGTGTCCCCGGCATCATCGACGTGCGCCTGACCAACGACTCGAAGTCGTTCGTGATCGTGGCGCTGCGTGCGGGGCAGACCACTTTGCTCATGATCATGAGCGACGGCACGGAAAAGCTGTATCGCATCACCGTGTTCGACCCCAACGCCGCCGCCAAGCCGGCTGCGGTCGGGGGCATCCCGAAGGAAACGGTCACCGCACGCGACAATATCCGTTTAGACTTCTATTTCGTGCAATTCGACAAGTCATACGGTCATCAACTGGGGCTCGACTGGCCCGGTCGCTTCGGCGAAGCGACGGTGCAAGCGCTGTACGACGTCCAGGCAGCGACGTTTGAGAGCGCCACCGCCGTCGTGCAGTCGCAAGCGCTACCGGCTTTGGATTTGGCGCAGAGCACGGGTTGGGCCAAGATTCAGCGTCACGCCACGCTGATTACCGCGAACGGCACCAAGGCGGAATTTATGGGCGGCGGTGAAGTGAACATCGCCGTGCAGGGCTCGCTCACCACGGGCATTCACCGCATCGAGTTTGGCAGCACCATTGGCGTGCTACCTCGCTACGACAGCGAAAACGGCCGGCTCGAGCTGGAAATCCACGCTGACGTCTCTGACCTGGCCGACGATCGCGGTACGGGCACGCCCGGTCGCGTCACCTCGACGCTGGATACGTTGGTGAACCTGGAGCTCGGCCAGTCGTTGATGCTGGCGGGTCTGGTGGCGCACAGCCAAAGCCGCAGCCATTCTGGTTTGCCCGGCCTCAGCCAGATCCCGATCCTGGGCGCGCTGTTCGGTACGCACACCGAGGTGGCCTCGGATACAGAGGACGTCGTCTTCATCGTCCCCAGCGTTCTCGACGCCGTGAGCCAGGACAGCCGCACGCGCATCAAGGAAGCGCTCGATGCCTACGACGAGTACACCGGCGACTTTGACAAGGCGCGCCTGCGGCCGGTCCATGAGATCCCAGAGCCCAAGAAGGGCGGCGCCGCGAGCTCCGTCGTTTTGGAGCCCGAAGGAAAGTAGACCATGCGACCGCTCGTGCTCCACATCGACGATGGCAAAGGCGAGCAGCGCCGCGTCGAAGTGGAGCCGCGCGCCGAGCCGATTTGGTTGGGCCGGGAGGGTACTTGTGATGTGGTGTTGCCAGCGCCGCAGGTCTCGCGCCGGCACATCTCGTTGCGGCTCTCTGGGCGCCACCTCGAGATCGAAGACCACTCCGCGAACGGCACGCGCGTCGATGACAGCGTACTCAAGGGCGAGAGCCGCCGTCTGAATCGGGGCCGCTGCACCATGCGGCTCGGTCCTTACACGGTGTCGTTCGATGTCCCGGATTCGCAAGGCGCCTCGGTGTCGCCGCGCCCGGAGGGCTCCGGCTCGAACGGAGGGAGCCCGCGCCCCAAGGAGTCGGCACCTGCGCAGCCCGTGAAACGAGCGGAGTCGGCACCACCCGCTGCGCGCCTGGGTGACCGCGCGACTGGGCCTGTCGCGAGCCCGTCACAACGCCGCGAGATCCACAAACAGCTGCTCGACTACCTGGAATTGCCACGCCTCGATCGCAAGGCGATCGAAGACGACACGATGCGGCGGCGCGTGATCGAGGCGTTGCGCCGCATCATCGCAGACTTTGGCGGGCAGTTGCCGCACGGGGTCGACACCGAAAAGCTGACGCAGGAGCTGACGGACGAAGCGCTGGGGCTGGGGCCTTTGGAAAGCCTCCTGGCGGACAACAACGTGAGCGAAATCATGGTGGTGGATCCACAGACCATCTACGCGGAGTGCAAGGGCAAGCTCGAGCTCACGTCGGCGCGCTTCACTGACAACGAAGCCGTCCGCGCCGCCATCGAGCGCATCGTCACACCGCTCGGCCGCCGCATCGACGAATCGACGCCGCTCGTGGACGCGCGCCTCAAGGACGGCTCACGCGTGAACGCGGTGATCCCGCCCCTGGCGCTCAAGGGCCCGTGCATCACGATCCGCAAGTTCTCGAAGAAGCCGCTGAAGGTCCAAGACCTGATCAACTTCGGTTCCATGAACGAGCGGATGGCTCGCTTCCTCACGCGAGCGGTGACGATTCGCAAGAACATCATCATTTCGGGCGGCACGGGCAGCGGCAAGACCACGCTCTTGAACGTGCTGTCGGGCGCCATCCCGGACGATGAGCGCGTCGTCACGATCGAGGATGCCGCCGAATTGCAGCTAGCCCAGTCCCACGTGGTGTCGCTCGAGTCGCGCCCGCCCAACCTGGAGGGTAAAGGCGCCTTCACGATCCGCGACCTGGTCAAGAACGCCTTGCGCATGCGCCCCGATCGCATCGTCGTCGGCGAATGCCGAGGCAGCGAAGCCATCGACATGCTCCAGGCCATGAATACGGGGCACGAAGGGTCGATGACCACCACGCACGCCAACAGCCCGCGCGAGGCGGTGGCGCGCATCGAGACCTTGTGTCTGATGGCCGGCGTCGATCTGCCGGTGCGCGCCATCCGCGCGCAAATCGCGAGCAGCATCCACCTGATCGTGCAGCAGAGCCGCCTGTCAGACGGCTCCCGCCGCGTGACCGCCGTTTCCGAGGTGGTCGGCATCGACGACGACGGCGATGTGGAGCTCAATGAAATTTACTCGTTCGTGCGCTTGTCGACCGGAGCCGGCGGCAAGATCACGGGCGAGTTTCGGGCCAGCGGCTATTTGCCGTCGTTCGTCGATGAGCTCATCGCGAACAACGTGGCCCCGGACGGAGACTACGTATGAGTATCGTCACATTTTGGATGGGGCGTGGCGCAGCCCTGCTCATGGTAATGGCCGTCGCCGGCATGTTGGGTCTGGAGTTCGGCTCCGATCGCGCACCGATCCGCTCGCGCGTGGTTCGTTATCACGACTTCTGGCACAGCGAGCTGACCAAGATGCACGCTCCTTGGCCGGCCAAGAGAGTGCTCCTTCTGCAGCTGGGGGCCATCGTGTTGACGCTCGCGCTCCTGGCCTCGCAGGAGTGGATCGCGGCGGCGGTGTGCTTCGTCGTGATCTTCTTGCCAAACATCTGGCTCTGGCGCGGACGGATCAAGCGCTCGGAGCGCCTCGAACAACAGCTCGACGCCTGGCTCACGGCGCTCACGAACGCGCTTCAGGCGAACCCGTCACTCGGTGACGCGATCCAATCCACAATCCCTCTCATGGATCCGCCCATCCGCGACGAGGTGGATCTGGTGATCAAGGAGAACTCGCTGGGCATGCCGCTCGACGACGCGCTCGAGCGAGCGGCGGTGCGCAGCGGCAGCCGCGTCTTCCGCGCGGCCATCACGACGCTGAAAATCGCGCGCAACACCGGTGGGAATCTGCCGCAGACGCTGAAGACGGCGTCGGACACGCTGCGCGAGATGGCGCGCCTCGAGGGCGTGGTTCGCACAAAAACGGCGGACGGCCGAATGCAGTCGATCGCGATCAGCATCCTGCCCGCCCCGGTCTATTTCGGGATCGAATACATGATGCCCGGCTACTACGATCCGATGCGCAACTCATTGATCGGAAACGCCGTTTTCGCCGCGGTCGGGATCCTGTGGGTGGGCGCCGCCCTTTTGTCCCACAAGATCCTCTCGGTGGACATCTGAGCGGGGCTCGAGCGCGCCATGGATCCCATGAAATTCCTCAACCTGCCGGCGCTCGGGCTGTTGTTCGCGACGTTGCTCATCGTTGCGTACCAACTGGCCGCGATCTCGCCGCATCAGGCTCCCAAACTCGGTGCCATCGGCATTCAGCGCCGCATAGCGATGGAAACATCGAGCGCTTTCCGGAGTTTTGAACCGGTCTTGCGGCAGGTCGCGGCATGGGTGGCGGAGTTCCGCCGCGTCAACATGCTCGGGCTGGGCAACACGCTCCGGCAAATGCGTGACCGGCAGCAGGAGTATCTGACGCAAGCCGGCCACTACATGGGCCTCACGCCCGATGAGTACATGGCGCTGTGCATCTTGTGCGGGCTGGGAGCCATCGGGCTCACGATCTTCCTAGCGGCATTTGATTTCTCCGGTCCGATCGTCAGTATCGCCTTGCCGCTGCTCGGCTTCGGTATCCCGCACGCCATGGTCAACGAAGCGCGCGGTGTGCGACAGAAAGCCGTGCGACGCGGTCTGCCCGGCGCCATCGACCTGGCGGCTATGTGCATGGCCGGCGGTCTCGACTTTCCAGCCGCGCTCGGCATGATCGTGAAGAACAGCGGCGAAGGGGACATCGTCGCACAGGAACTCGGCCACATGTTGACCAGCCTCGAGCTCGGGCACACGCGCCGGCAAGCCCTACAAGATCTGGAGCGCCGCGTGCCCATCGAGACGGTGCGCAACTTCTCGCGCGCGCTCATCCAGGCCGAAGAAAAAGGCAATCCAATCGTCGAGGTGCTGCAAGTCCAGGCGCGCATCAGCCGCATGCAGCGCAGCATTCTCGCGGAGGAAGCAGCGTCCCGCGCGGGCATCATGCTAATGCTGCCCATGGTCATGCTGCTCGGCTGCGTCATCCTGCTCCTGATGGGCCCCTTCGTATCAGGTGGTTTCGAGCTCTGAGCTCGCGGTAAGTCATGAAAGCCAAGCTGCAAGTCACGCTTCCCGGTGAACCCGATCGGCACTTCCCGATCGACACGAGGGCCATCGTCGGCAAAGGGCCGACGGCGGACGTGTCGCTCGACAACGCGCCGGGCGTGGTCAAACAGCACTTTCGAGTGAAGTTGGGCGCCGATGGGCTCGATGTACGGCTCGCTCCCGGCGCCTCACCGCTCACTTTCGAAGGGCGTCCGTTTTCGGGTGGTGCCGTGCCATATGGCGTGGATTTCTACCTGGATCGCATTCGCTTCTCCTGCATGGCGCCGAAGAAGGAAGGCAACTCCAAGGTGGTGCCGCTCGCGATCGCCTGCGGCGTGGTGGTCCTTGGCTTCGGGGCAATGTCGATTTTCGCAGACGATAGCGACCTCGCGGTGGATACGGACGAAAAGGACGTGGTGTTGTTCGACGACAGCGCGGCCTGCCCTGCCACGGATCCTGCAGGTGCCGCGCGCAAAGGCCAGAGCCTCGAGCTCGCAGCTCGAGCCAAGCGTGAGCGTTACCGCTACGACGCACATGATGG
>JAYWEH010000246.1:0-4834 GCA_043780025.1 Deltaproteobacteria bacterium | reverse complement strand
TCTGCCTGGTGCACCATGAAAGGCACTCCCGCACACAGGTGGCTGAGCGTCTGGGCATTCCCGCGGGCACTGTCGCTTCACGCTTGCGCCGCGCCAATCACCTGTTCGCCGACGCGATGGCGCGCATGAGCCAGCCCGTCGGCGTCGGTGATCCCGTGCTCGACGCCATGCGCCCGTGGCTCGCGCCGGGTAGAACACCGGCCTCGGTTGCGCTGCCGAGTCGCAGCCGAGAGTTGGTGAAAGAACAGCTGTATTGTGACGAGCAGTGGGGCCGGGCCCGCTGCCTCGGAGGTTACGACCAGTGTCTCTTGTCCCGAAGCAACGACGGCCAAACGCAGCTGGGCTGGACCTGGAACTGGTCCGGCTTTGCACAAAAGGGCTACGCGCTGCCGGAGATCGTCATGGGCTGGAAGCCGTGGCTCGGCGGGCGCCCCACCGATCCGCGGTTTCCCATAGCGCTGAGCGCGATTCGGCACCTGCACGTGGACTTCGACGTCGCGCTCTGCGCGCAGGGCACCTACAACCTGATGTTGAACCTGTGGTTCATTCACGCTTTGCCGCGAGACCTGCACGCGGCCCATGAGTTGATCAGCGCCGAGCTCATGCTGGATCTGGATTATTCCGAAGACGTGCCGCGGCAGCAATTCGTCGAAAGCTTCGAGCTCGATGGCGTGGCGCACGAGCTGTGGTTCGGCCACGATTCGGAAGGGCCACGGATCGAACCATGGCCTGCCATCACGGTAGCGCGCTCACGGCGCACGACGCGCGGCACAGCCGACCTGGGTGGGCTCTTGCAGCGGCTGGTCCAACACGGTCGGCTCGACCCGAGCCACTACCTGGCTAGCATCGAATTCGGCAATTTCGTCTTTGGTGGCGAAGGTCAGGCCTGGGTGAACACCTTCCAGGTGACGCTTGGCTAGTACGGCTCCCTCCTCTATCTTGGCCTCGATTCGATAGAATCGAGGCACTAGGGCCCGATGAAGCATTCGCCGCCGGGCGGAGCAACCAGACACGCGGCCTGTTCGTAGGTGCAAACAAAGATATCGCTGGCGCAGGAGGAGGACTCGGCGATTTCGAGCCGCACGTGCCCGGACTCTCCGGAGCCCTCGGTACCCGCTTCCGGATACTCGCCGCGAAAGCGCACCAAGGTCCACTCGGTGTCGGCCGCGAGCGGAAAGCCGCCGAACACCTCTCGCCACATTTCCGACAGTGGCGTGAACTTCTGATTGAAGGAGAGCCGGCGCGGTAGACTAGCGGACTCGTCGTCGAGGTCATGAGCGGCCAGCACCGACCAGTCGAACAGACCATCGGCGGTGGAGAGCCGAAGCCGCACGTTGTTGATGCGGCCCGGGGTAACACAGGCGTATTCGGGCGCGAGGCGCTCCACGCGCAAGGTCGTCTGCGCTTCCGTATGGCTCCAGCTTGCCGTCCCCTCCGTCGCGCAGAGGAGTGCATCGAGCGCGGCGAGTGCGTCGGCTGGGGTGCGCCCCGCCAGCCGCGGGTCGGGCTCATCGAGCGGCACGGGCGCCACGTTGACGGCGCAGTCGTCGGCGGGGAAGTGGGCGAGGAGCGGCCTGTCCTCGATCGGTTCGAGGTTGCTTCCGGTTCCGACTTGCCGCTCCCAGCCGTTGCCGAAACTCAGTGTGAGCTGGCCACGCACGCTGTCCGCGAAGTAGATGAACGTGAGCCCCAGCTGGCCGAAAACGACTCCGGGCAGTGGCTCGACGCGCAGCGTGCCTAGCACGGTCGAGAAGTCGACACTGGAAAAGATGGAGAGAGCAGCGTCGGGGTCACTGGTTCTGGTTACGGGCTCGGGAATGTCGGTCTGAAGCAGCACGGCACTGGGGAACACATGGTCTATGGCCCCGTCGGCCGTGGCGAGCGCCACTCGGGTGGCGATCGTAAAAGACGGGGTCGCGAGGTCCGTGCAATCGAGGACGAGGTAAGCATTCCACGTGCACTGGGCGGCGTCGGTGCACCTCGCCGGATCGAGGAATGCCCTTTGGAGGCTACCCGTGCTGACCGCTCCGCGGACGACCGTCTGCGGCGAATAACCCGCGATGGGCGTGGACCTGGGCTGCGCCGACGAGGCCGTCAAATCCGTCCAGCGTAGCGACGTCTCGAACGAGCGGGTGAGCCGGCTCCGGTACTCGGCCACGTCCAACCCAGCGAGCTCTGCCTCGGCTTCGCTCGCCGGAGCGTGCAGCAGGAAGCTGGTGCAATCGGGCGCTCTGCCGCCATCGAAGTCACTGGTCTCGCCGCCCGCCGAAAGGCACTGCGGGCAAACCGGGCCCACTTCTGTGTTGGCCGGCGGCGTGTCGATGGACTCGGCGCTGGGCGGCGCCTCCCGACCTAGCTCCGTCGTCGAATCACCGCCGCTGCAGCCGGCCAGCGCGGTGCATGTTCCAAACAGAGCCGCTGTGCTCAATCGCATGTTCAGGGTTTGCCACTTCGAGGACGCCCAAACAATGCCTGAGGCGCACATTATGTGCTCGATATCGTTCAGTGGCGTGCGTTTTAGGCGTTGTCCGGTTATTGTTTCGATGTCTTGCCAACCACAAAAATCTCAGCGCCGAGCGCCGTCGAGCGCCGTGACTACGAGGCCATCGCGGTCGAGTTGGTGCGCGCGCTCCGAGGTTCGCGTTCGCGAGCGCGGTTGAGTCAGCGCCTCGGCTATCGCAGCAACGTGGTGCAGCGTTGGGAGAGCCGGCGCAGCTTTCCCACGGCGGCGCGCTTCCTCGAACTTCATCAACAGCTGGAGCCTCGGCGCCTCGGCTGCTTCGAGGCATTTTTCCGTCGCCGCCCGACTTGGTTCGATCGCGAGCGCGGCATCGATGCGGCGGCGGTGGCCGCGTTCCTGCGCGAGGTTCGCGGGAAGACGCCGGCATCAGTCCTGGCCAAAAATGCGCGCGTGAGCCGGCACCGCCTCGGGCGTTGGCTGAGCGGCAGCGCGGAGCCCAAGCTGCCCGAGTTTCTGTGCCTGGTCGACGTAGCGACACGACGCCTGCCCGATTGGCTCGCTACGCTGACCGATCCGGAGCGGCTGCCTTCGGTCGCGCGCGTCTGGAAGCAACTATGTCTAGCGAGGGAGGCGGCGTACAGCCAGCCCTGGTCCCACGCCGTGCTGCGTGCCCTCGAGCTCCAGGCGCTGCCGTCGGGTCGCTCGCGCCAGATCGCGTGGCTTTCCGGGCGCCTCGGCATCGGCACAGCCGACATCGAGGCGGCCCTGGGTGTGCTCGAGCAGACCGAACAAGTCACCCGCACGCGGCGCGGCTATGCGATCCGTGAGCGGCACGTCGTCAATACGGCGCCCGAACCCGAGCGGGCGCGTGAACTCAAGTCAACCTGGTCCAAAGTCGCCGTCGAGCGGCTCGACCGCGGCGCGCCCGGCAGCTTCGGCTATGCGCTGTTCGCCATTTCGAAGCGCGACATGGTCAAGCTGCGCGACCTGCACCTCGACTACCTGCGTGCCATGCAGCAAGTCATCGCCGAGTCCGAGCCCAACGAGTGTGTAGGGCTGTATTGCGCTCAGCTGGTGGATCTGGGTGAAGGCGACAACGCGCTATCGAATTTTAGAGGGGCCAGAACCAAGTGAGCGAGGCTACGGCCGCTTGGGGGCGTCTTTCGCTTCGGGCCCGAGCAGCGTGCCGCACATGGTCTTGCACAGGGCGTCGCGCTCGGGGCAGGTGCAGGTACCGGCGTTGACCTGCTCGAGCTTGTCGCGCATGTCGCTGGCGTTGAAGCGTGCCAAGCGCTCCACGGTGGCGAAGCTCGTGCCGGCGCGGATCTGCTTGGGGGTGCGGGGGTCGGTGGGCTTGCCGTCGGGCTCGCCGCAGCAGCGGAAGCTCAGGTAGTAGTAATAGAAGCCCTCGCTGTGCGTATAGATCTTGGGCCGGCACTGGTTGCGCACGCCGCGGTACCAGGGCCCTCCGGTGGTGACGCTGTCGTATTTGCCGCGCCAGGTCTCCGTGAAGTTTTCGCTGGCGACCACCTCGTCGGCGTTACCCGGAAGATCATGCACGCCATAGTCGCTGACACAATCCGGCTGGGAGCCGCTCGGCACACCTTGCCAGAGCCGGGCGAGCTCCTTCGGGTCGCGGCGCGCCACCTTGTTCAAGTCGGGGTCGCCCCACGGGCGATCACCGTTGCATTTGTTCGGGTCGCGCTCGTAACCATAGGGATAGGGCTCGAGCTCGGGTCCTTCGCACGCCAGCGTCCACTCGGTTTCCGTGCACAGGCGCTTGCCGACGGCCGCGCATTTGACCTGCGCTTGATAGAACGTGTTCATGACCTCCGGGCGCTGACCCGCGCGGTTGGGCCACTCGTAGCGGTCCATGCAGAAGCGGCGCTCCGAGCGTTCACCGACGCATTCGCTCGGGGGCGTGAAGCGTTCACAGATATTCTTCTTGTTGTTCTTGTCGTACCAACCCTTGGCGCAGGTCTGGCGGACCTCGCTGCAGTAGGCCCCGGCCACGAGTTGCATGTCGGTGGGACAGGCGGCGCCTCGGGCCGTGTGCTCGGCGGTTTTGGGATCGCGCGAGGGCTGACTTGCCGTTGCCCGAGCGGGGACGCCGTTGGCCGCGCCCGTACCGGGCACGGCAGCGAGCGGGCCCGGAGTGTCCGAGCTCTCACGTTCTGACTGAGGGCTGTGCTGCGGTGCGGCGGGCGCTTGAACGTCAGCGGCGTGGGGCGGCCGGCGCTGGTCGGTGCAATGCGCGGCAAGTAGCGCGAAGGCGAGCGCGTGCCCTCGCGGCGATGAAAAGGTGCGGGAGTGCCGCTCTAGTTTCATGGCTTTCAGTCGTCGTCGCTCTACTACGCCATCGATTGCGGAAGG
>JAYWEH010000245.1:0-4850 GCA_043780025.1 Deltaproteobacteria bacterium | reverse complement strand
GCCGCGCCCCGCATGAACAGCGAGCCGGTCGCGAAGTTCAGCTCCGAAAATTGCGCGCTGGTCAGCGCCCGGTTGACCTGGAACGTGCCGGAAACCTGGGGAGGGCTGCCATACACGAGGCCTTCGACTTCCCGGGGAACGGGGAAGCTCAGGCCCCGCAACGTGAGCTGCACGTTGCCCGCGGCCGGCTCGGCGGTGAGGCCGTACGGCAGGGCCACCCGGACCGTCCCGTCGAGCTCGATCGCGCGAAGCGTTTCAGTCAGCACGAGCCACGAGCCTTCCAGCTCGCGCACGGGAAACTGGTGCAAACCGAGCTCGATGCGCAAGAGTTCCGCGTCGCCTTCGGGGTGGACACTCAAGCGCACGCGCGGCGTTGCGCTTTCACGGAGCGTCAACTCCAGCGCACCCGCCAGGATCTCGACCTGCCCCGTCACTCGGCTGCCGCTGTCCACACGCGCGCGCAGCCGGCGATTGTCGCTCGAGTAGCTGAGCTCCATCAAGGACACGAGCGGCGTCGGGTTCGCTTCGGGAAACCAGTCGGCACGGCTCCGTTCGACTTCAATCGGCAGGCTCTCCGTGCGGTTGCTGGTGCCCATCAGATCGGCAAGCCCAGGCCTGCCAACTGCCGAGACCGCCGCCCCCAGCACGCGCAAGCGCGACGGGGTGAAGCCCTGGAGCTGGATCTCCGCACGCTCGAAGCTGCCCGAGACCTGCACCCCCGGCAAACCCAGCCCCCCGCCCCGGCCCGCGCCGCTGCTCGACGACGCAAGTGACTTGAACTGACAGTGGCTGAGGACGAGTTCATGCAGGCCGAGGCCGAGCGAGCACGACGAGAGCTCGACCCCTCGCTCTGCCGCCTGACGCTGGATTTCCTTCCACAGCCATTCCCGACCGAACAGCGCGAGCGTGCCAGAGCCGACGAGCAGCGCAATGCCCGCGGCGAGCGCCCAACGTTGGGCCCGGGACCGAGTGTTCTGCTGGGATTTCATCTCCGTGGGTCACGCGCTTCGAACGGCTCGCGATTGTGTCAGACTCGGCCCCAACGTGTCGCTCGATCAACCTCTGCCGAGGAGCTTTTACGCGCGCACGGTGCTCGTGGTGGCGCGCGACTGCATCGGCAAGATCCTGGTGCACGACACGCCCGAAGGGCGCGTGCGAGGCCGCATCGTCGAGGCCGAAGCCTACCGTGGGCCCGCCGATCGCGCCGCGCATTCGTACGGAGGGCGGCGCACGCCGAGGACGGAGGCCATGTTCGGCCCAGCCGGCCACGCTTACGTATTTTTCGTCTACGGCCAACACTGGCACTTCAACCTGGTGACGTCCGGTCCCGGATTGCCCCATGCGGTGCTGATCCGCGCGGTCGAGCCGCTGGAGGGGCGCGCGCTGATGGCCATTCGGCGAGGGCTGCCCAGCACGAGCCCCCACTTGAGCAACGGGCCCGGCAAGCTGTGCGAAGCGTTTGCGATCGACCGCGCCGCCTACGGCCGCGATCTCACCCGGGGTCCGCTGTTCCTGAGCGAAGGACTCGATGCACCGCGAGCCAAGGTGGCGCGCTCGCCGCGCATTGGCATCGACTACGCGGGCGAGTGGGCAGAGCGCCCCTGGCGCTACTACGACTCCGCGAGCAGCGGAGTATCCCGCGCGCGCAGCCCGAAAAGAAGTTAACCAGGCAAAATCAGCGGCCCGGCGACGCTGCGCTCGACATCGGCGCCGCACAGCCGCTTGACCAGCGCGAGCGCAAATTCGAAACAGGTGCCAGGGCCCTGGCTCGTGATGAGCGGTCCGCTTTCCACGACCCGCGACGCCGACCACACGTAGGCCCCCTTCAATTGCTCGGCCACGCTGGGATGGCTCGTGAGCTCACTGCCAAGGGCGATTTCATGCCGCTGCAGGGCGATGGGCGCCGCGCACACCGCCGCGAGCAGACGCCCGCGTTGCCACTGGTTCTTCAGGTGCCGCCCGACCAGCGGCGAGCTCGCCAAATTCTCGGCGCCCTGCGCGCCACCCGGCAAGACGACGGCGTCAAAGTTGCCGGCGATGTCCCCGAGGGCGACATCCGGCACCACGCGCAGCCCCCGGCTGCAGTTGACTGCGGTCGACCCGGTGAGCCCCGCGAGCGTGACCTTCACGGCAGCCCTACGCAGCACGTCGACGATGATGCTGACTTCAATCTCCTCGGCACCGGGAGCGAGCATCACCAGCGCGGTCTTGTCGGTTGCAGTCATCGATGCGTCTCCGGGTGCCTCTCGACCCCGCCTTTCGGGACGGCGGTCTGATGAGCGGTTGTGGCGCGGCCACCGCGTCCCCGAAACACGTACCAGCATGAGCCACAAACGACAACGCGCGATTGCGGAGCCCGCGCGCGCCAAGGTCACCCGCGAGTGGTGCGCGCGCAGGGCGGTTCGGCTCGCGGAACGGCCCGTTATCCGGCGACGAACTAGGGTCGGCGCTCGACCGTTTCTGGCAAAGTCTACGGGTGCCGAACCTCACGCTGCCAACCGGCCCGGCCCCCGCCGACCCGAGCACATCCGAGCCCGAAAGCCCCGCCCGAGTCGCCGAGCGCCTGCACCGCTTCGAACTCCTGCACCGGACGGGCCTCGCGCTTTCAGCGGAGCGGAACCGAGACCGACTCGTCGAAACAATCCTCGTGGAGGCGCAGCAACTTTGCCAGGCCGACGGCGGTACCCTGTATTTGAAAAATGATCGCGATGAACTGTGTTTCGCGATCCTGCGCAACGAGTCGCTGCACCTGGCACTCGGCGGCACCACAGGGCGGCCGATTGATCTGCCGCCCGTGCCGATGCGCCGGCAAGACGGCACGCCCAACCACAAGAACGTCGCGAGCTTTGCAGCTTCATTGAAGCAGTCCGTGAAGATCGATAATGCCTATGCGACTGAAGGTTTCGACTTCTCCGGCACCCAAACATTCGATCGCCACCACGGCTACCGCTCGACGTCGTTCTTGACCATTCCGCTGCAGAATAGCGAAGGCCTGGTGATCGGCGTGCTGCAACTGATCAACGCGCGCGACCCCGCCACAGGGCAGACGGTGCCATTTCGCAGCGAGGATCAGCACGTGATCGAGGCGCTGGCGTCACAAGCCGGCATCGCCATCGACAACCGCAACCTGCTCGACGGGCAACGCGACCTGCTCGAGTCGTTCATCCGCATGATCGCAGGCGCCATCGACGCCGAGTCGCCGTACACGGGCGCGCATTGCGAACGAGTGCCGGTGCTGGCGGAGATGCTGACGCGATCGGTGTGCGAGGCGAGCGCGGGGCCGTTCGCGGGCTTCAAGCTGGACGACGACGAATGGTACGAACTGCACATCGCCGCCTGGCTCCACGACTGCGGCAAAGTGGCGACGCCGACACACGTGATGGACAAGGCGACAAAGCTCGAGTGTATCTACGATCGCCTGAACTCGGTCAGGACCCGCTTCGAAGTGCTGAAGCGCGACGAGAAGATCAAATACCTGGAAGCCGTCGCCGAACGGCCGCACGAACGCGCGGCACTCGAGTCCACCTATCAGCAGAACCTCGCCGTACTCGAAGCTGAGCTCCGCATACTGGCCACATCGAACTTGGGGGGCGAGTTTCTGTCCCCGGACAAGCAGGCGCAGATCAAGAAGATTGGCGAACGCCGCTACGAGGAGGCAGGCCAATCCACACCGCTACTGTCCGAGGAGGAGACCGACAACCTGTGCATTTCCCGGGGCACGCTGACGCACGAAGAGCGCCTGGTGATCAACAGTCACATGGTGCAGACCGTGCGCATGCTCGAGGCGCTGCCGTTCCCACGGCACCTGCGCCGCGTGCCCGAATACGCGGGCGGCCACCATGAACGCATGGACGGCAATGGCTACCCGCGCGGGCTGTTCGCCGGCGACATGTCGATTCCAGCGCGAGTCCTGGCCATCGCCGACGTCTTCGAGGCGCTCACCGCCACGGACCGCCCCTACAAGCCCGGCAAGACGCTGAGTGAAGCCATGAAGATCATGGGGTTCATGAAGCGCGACAACCACCTCGATCCGGATCTGCTCGATCACTTCGTCAGCTCCGGCATCTACCGGCGCTACGCCGAACGCTACCTGGCGCCGGAGTTGATCGACGAGGTGGACGAAGCGGCTATCTTGGCGATCCGGCCGAAGCCGTTCGAGCTGCCCCCCAGCGAGGTCCGCCGCGCTCGGTTCGGCCAGTTTCTGCCCGAGTACCGCGAGAAGGGTGAGCGCCAGGTCGCCGGTGTGCCCCAACGGGGCTAAGCACGAGCTAGAACAGTGGCTCCCCCTGTGCCTGCCCCGGCCGGTCGATGCCGAGCATGCGCGCCAGCGTGGCCGCGACGCGCAGCTGATTGACGGACTCGGATTCGCGCCGTTCGGGCACGCCCGGGCCTGCGGCGAGGACCGGCACGCGCCGATCGTATTCGTAGGGCGAGCCGTGGTTGGTCCCCTTCCCGCTCGCCTCACCGATGTCGAGGCTGTAGTGGCGCTGGGTGATGAACATGACGTCGGCCGAGTTGTCCGCAGCCACGCCTGCTGCGGCAGCCCGCCGTAACGGGTCGTCGGCGCGTTGCCATGTTCGCACTTCCGAGATCAGCCAGGCGTCGGCGATCCCCGGGTAACTGCGCAGCGCCTCGATCGCCCGCTCGCGGAGCGTTCGAATGTCCTCGCGAGCGCGCGCGCTCTGGGCCATATGCACGAAAGGCGGCAGGATGCCGGCAATAAACGGCCCCGTTCCGAACTCGGCAACCAGCGCCGCCTCTGCATGGCGCTGGAGCGCGCTCGTCGCGACCCGACCTGCCGGCTCGGTCTGAGACTCGGGCAGTTGCGCCACGCCGTGGTCCGAGGTGAC
>JAYWEH010000244.1:0-11513 GCA_043780025.1 Deltaproteobacteria bacterium | reverse complement strand
ACGTGAAGGTGGAGCTCAGGGACGAAGGCTCGAGCGTTTGCATCGAGGTGGTCGACTCTGGCATCGGCTTCCCGAGCGACATGGTTGAAGACGTGTTTCGTCGATTCTTTCAGGCTGACATGGCCGGTACGCGGCGTTACGGCGGCGCAGGCATCGGCCTGGCGCTGGCCAAGGAGCTGGTCGAGCTCCACGGCGGGCAGATCTGGGCGGCATCGGAGCCGGGTAAGGGCGCGCGCTTCAGCATCCGGTTGCTCAAAGATCGGGATCATTTCGCCCAGGACGCGGTCGATCGGCGCGGCCCGGCTATCGATCGACTTGGCGGGCAGCGCGAAGGCGACGGCAGCCTGGCCGAGTGGCAGCTCGACACTCCGAAGCAGTTTCGATTGATCGACATCGATGAAGCCACTGACCAGCGCCTCATCGAGCGCGACGTCGACGAGCACGAGCGAGAGCACACTCTACTCGTCGTCGAGGACACGCCGGACGTCGCCCGGGTGATCCGCCTTGCGTTGCATCACGATTTTCGCATCATGGTTGCAGGCAACGGGCAACAGGGCCTGGACCTGGCGCAGCGCTACCGCCCCACGCTGGTGATCACGGATTGGATGATGCCAAAGATGGACGGCCTGGAGTTGACTCGGCGCCTGCGTTTGGACCCCAACACCAAGCATATCCCGGTGATCATGCTCACGGCCCGCGGTGACGTCGCTGACAAGGTTCAGGGCTTCGAGGGCGGTGTCAACGCGTACGTCGGCAAGCCGTTCGCCACGAGCGAGCTGGTCTCGGTCGTGCGCTCGTTGCTCAGGACCCGAGAGGCCGCCGCTGACACTCTGCTTACCCAAAAAATGGACTCTCTCGAGACGATCGCGGGCGGGTTGGCGCACGAGATCCGGAACCCGCTGAACTACATCAAAAACGCCCTTGCGAGTGTCGAGCGCGACTGCTCGCTCTTGATCGACACCGTCAAGAAGTTGGACTCGAGGCCGCCGGAGAGTGGTCTGGTCGAGAAGCTGGACACACGCATCCACAAGATGTTTGAAGTCTCACAAGCGGGTGTGAAGCGCATCGCCAGCACTGTCGATCTAATGGTGCGGTACAGTCGGGAAGGGTTCTCGCGCAGTCAGCGGTCGTATGACGCATTCTCCGCCATTGCCGACGTCGTTGCCGTGGTCGTCCCGACGGTGGCTCGCGAGGTCAAAGTGGCCGTGGATGTGCAAGGAAACGGCTGGGTCAATTGCGTCCCGGAGGAGTTCAATCAGGTGCTGACGAACTTGATCCAGAACGCGCTAGAGGCAGTGGCTTCTGACGGCAGCGGCACGGTGGCGATCCGAGGCTGCAATGACGGTGGCGACCTGGTGCTGAGCGTGAAGGACAACGGCCCCGGGATCGGCGAGGACGAGCGGGCTCGGATCTTCGACCCGTTCTACACCACCAAAGATGTGGGCCGCGGGCTGGGCATGGGGCTCACCATCTCGCGCCGGGTGGTGGTCGCGATGGGCGGAACTCTGAGCCTCAAGAGCCAGCTCGGGGTGGGTAGCGAATTTACCATCCGGGTACCCAGCGCTTTGCCCATGGAGGCGGTTGGATGAGCGCCAAGGTCTTGTTCGTTGACGACGACAAGAGCAATTTGCTCGTGTGCGAAGCCGTCTGCGGGGACGAATTTGAGGTCCTGACAGCCGAGGGTGGCGCAGAAGCGCTCGAGATCATGCAACGCCACGAAGTGGGCGTGGTGGTCAGTGATCAGCGCATGCCGCGTATGAGTGGAGTGGAGCTGCTCGAACGCATACGCGAGGCCTATCCGGACGTGGTTCGTCTGCTCGTCACAGCGTACGCCGACGTACAGGCAGCGATTGACGCCATCAATCACGGTCAGGTGCGCCGCTACCTCCGAAAGCCATGGGAACCCGAGGAGCTGAAGGCCGAAATTCGCGACGCTTTGGAGCGATTTTCGACCCGCCGAAGGCTCGCGGAGCTGGAGCGGCGCTTCGTGCAAACCGAGCGCGTCTACGCGCTCGGTATCGTCACTGCCGGCATTGGCCACGAGCTGCGCAATCCGATCAGCTGGATCGTGAGCAACACACAACACTCGCTCGCGGAGCTCGCTGAGCTCGAGCAAGAGCTCGCGCGGCTCGGACACGAGACCCTCCGAAACAAGGTCGAAGAGATCTGCGCGGCATTGCTGGACGTGAGCTCGGGGGCAGAGCGCGTCACTGAAATCGTGTCCGGGATTCAGTCCTCGCTGGCGGGCCCGGTCGCCGAGAACGAAGAGGTGGATCTCGAGGAAGTGGTACGCTTGGCCCTGCGTATGGTCGATGCGCAGCTGAATCGCGCGGCCCGCATAGAGCTCGACGCCCGAGGGCCTTGTAGCGTTTCGGGCTCTCGCACGCGGATCTCGCAGATCGCCGTGAACTTGCTGGTCAATGCCGGTCACGCGGTGTCCGGTTTGCCGTCGGACCGGGCACGCATCGCTGTGCGGATTTGGAACCGCGAAGGCTGGGCCTTTCTCGAGATCGCCGATGCGGGGTCTGGGGTCCCGGAAGGGGACCGCGAGCGCATCTTCGATCCGTTCTTCACCACGAAGCCGGGCGTCGGCACCGGCCTCGGTTTGGCGATTTCTCGCAAGATCGCGATGGAAATGGGCGGCGTTCTGGAAGTGGGCAGCGATGAGCGGCTGGGTGGCGCGCTGTTCCGCTTGCGGCTGCCGGCGCGCGGTACTCGAACGTCCTGAAGGACGGGGTCGCGCGGCATGTGTGGCACTGTGTGCCGGTTCGGGTCAGCGAGTTTTAGGAGGCGGAATCATGAGGTTTTGTCGCGTGTGGTAATAATGTCGACGCGCGCGCGGCCGGAGGGGATACTAGGCGCTTCTCACTGCAGCGGTGCAAATGGCAGTGGTGCTTGGACCCATGAGAGATTCGCTGCTTGGTGTCGAGCCGGGTCAGGTGATCGCGGAGCGCTACCGCATCGAGGCCCTGATCGGGCGCGGCGCCATGGGAGCCGTGTGGCGTGCCGCACACCTGCGGCTGAACTCGCCAGTGGCGATCAAGTTTCTGAATCCCGCCATCGCGGACGATCCGGAGATGCTGGAGCGCTTCATGCGCGAAGCGCAATCGGCGGCATTGGTGCGCAGCACGCACGTCGTACAGATTTTCGACTATGGCGTGGAGCGCGGCGCTCCCTACATCGCCATGGAGCTCTTGGTGGGGGAATCGCTGGAGCACCGCCTGCTTTCCCGAGGTGTGATCACCGCGTCGGAGCTCGACAAGGTCTTTGGCGAGGTCGCGCGCGCCGTAGCTGTCGCGCATGAAGTGGGCGTGATCCACCGCGATCTGAAGCCGGGCAATGTCTTCATTGCGCGCGAGGGCGGGCACGAGGTTACCAAGGTCCTCGACTTCGGCATCGCCAAGCTCCTCGATCAGCAGCTGTCGAGCCCGACGGGCAAGGGTACTCACACCGGTATCATGCTCGGAACTCCGCACTACATGAGCCCTGAGCAGGCTCGCGGTAACCGCCGCATCGATCACCGCACCGATCTGTGGGCGCTTGCCGTCTTGGCGTTCGAATGTTTGACCGGCAAGCAGCCCTTTGAGGGCGAAGCGCTCGGCGATCTGATGGTCAACATCTGCACCAGCGATCCGCGGCTCCCGTCCAGCTGTGCGCGGGTACCGTCGGGGTTTGATGCCTGGTTTCTCGAGGGCGTCATGAAAGATCCCGAGGCGCGTTTCGCAAATGCTCGCGAAATGGCCGAAGCGCTACATGTGCTCTTGGCGGACGCTGCCCGGGAGCTCCAGGCTTCTTCGTCCGACGCGTCTTTCGGAACGGGCCGCACGCTCGGCTTCGGTGCCCAGCCGGGGCCGGATCCCGGGGTGAAGGAGGTCGATCGGGTGGGGGAGACCCGGCCGCGGGGATCCCTCACGACACATGGGGCGTCCAGCACAGAGGTGCGCGCGAGCTCCAGCGTTGCAGCTGCCGGCTCGGCTCGGGGCAAGCGGGTCCCGATTGTGCTCGCGCTGGCGGGGGCGGGCGTTGCGGCGTGGTCCCTCCTCGGCCTGCGTGAGCCGGCGCCGGTGGCAGCTCCCGCGCAGTCGAGCGCCGCCCTCGGGCCGGCACCGCAGGTTGCCGCCGAGCCTGAGAAGTTGAAGCTCGAACCAGCGGAGCCGATGTTACCGGAGCCCCTGCCAGCGGAGAAGCCAGCGGAGAAGCCAGCGGAGCCGCGCAAAGCGGCGCCGAAACGACCGGTAACACGCGCAGCGCTGCCGGTCTTCCCTCCGCCGACTCCGGTTCAACAGAATCCAGCCGCCGGCAAGGGGGCTAGCGTCCCGAAGACGCCGCCGCCCCCACCTCGCGACCCCTTCTCCGATCGCCTATGATGTTCCTATTCCAGTTCTGGTCGTGTTCTCGGCCCTGGCTTTCTGGGCCTCGGTTGCGAAGACCTCGGCCGTGCAAACGATTGGGTAGCTGGCTCGTAGCGGGCCTCGCTGCGCTCTCGCTGTGCATCTGGTCCAGCAGTAGCCACGCTGCCGATGCCGAGGAATCGACGGCCACGCCGGAAGAGCGCGCAGCGTCACAGGCGCTATTTGATCAGGCGCGCGCTTTGATGCTGGAGGGCAAAAATGTCGAGGCTTGTCCGTTGCTCGAGGAAAGCCAGCGGCTCGATCCAGGTCTCGGTACGCAGTTCAACCTGGCGGCTTGTTACGAAGCCGTTGGCAAGTTGGCGAGCGCATACAATTTGTTTGAGCAGGTTGCCACGCAGGCTCGAGCGCGATCTCAAGGCGAGCGAGAGCAGGTGGCGCGAACGCGCGCTGCAGCAGTGCAGCCAAAACTCAGCCGGCTGAGCATCGTCGTGTCAGCGGCTCAAGTCGATCGCGTGCAGGTGGACCGTGACGGGGCCAACGTCGCGCGCTCGGAGCTCGGCGTCGCCGTGCCGGTCGACTCCGGCATGCACCAAATTCGGGCGTACGGACCCGGCCTCACCGAGTGGGTCAGCCAAATCGACGTGCCCTCAGATGCCCGCCTGCACACGCTGGTCGTGCCGCCGCTCGCGGAAAAAGTGCTAGAGCCCATCGCGGCGTCGCCCGCAGCGGTGACAGGTGATGCGAGCGAAGCCGAATCGTTTTGGGCGCCGACGCATCGCAAGGTGGGTTTGATCGCCGCTGGCGTGGGCGTTCTCGGTATCGGCGTGGGCAGCATTTTCGGCCTGCGCGCCATCGACAAGGCAGACGAGTCGGATCGTCTTGGATGTGCGCGCGCCACCTGTCCTACCCCGGACGGGGTGGAGGCGCGGGACGAAGCGCAGGTCGCCGGCAATGTGGCGACGGTGTCCATGATCGCTGGCTTGGCGGGCCTGGCCACGGCGGCGATCCTATTTCTCGTCGTGGATGGCACGAACGACAACGCCACCACGTTGCCCGTTATTCCGCGCGTCGCAGGGCGCGGTGGCGAGCTCGTCTGGCAAGGGCAGTTTTGATGCGACGCACAGGAGTTTTCGTTCGGCTCTCACACTTGGGTTTGCTGCTGTCTCTCGCGGGCGGCAGCGCGTGCAACGAAATCCTCGGGATCCAACAAGCCAATCTGAAGCCGGACCCCGACGCTGGGATCGCAGCGCCAGGGGAGGACCCCGCCGGACAAGACGACGGCGGGCCCCCAGAGGAACCGTGTGAAGACGGAGCGCTGCGCTGCGCTGATACGGTACAGCGTTCGCTGTGTGCTGCGGGTCGCTGGCAGAGCACGAGTGCTTGTGCCGCGAACGAGGTTTGCGACCCCAGCTCGACTCCTGTTGGGGATTGCGTGGGTCTGGCCGAGCTATGCAACGGTCACCCGCCGTCCGATATCTTTTGTGCTGGCGCGCGGCGTATCAGCTGCAGCCCCGATCTGTCGCAGGCACAGGTCGTCGATTGCGCCAGCGAAGCCCATTGCCAGGCGGGCGTGGAGCAAAATTGCGCATTGTGCCTGCCCGGGGAAGGCCGCTGCGACGGAGTTTCGCTATCGGTTTGCTCCGGCGACGGCTTGAATTTCGAAGTCGTCGACCAATGCGACAGCCCCTCGCTGTGCGATGCGGCCAACGCGCGGTGTTTGCCGCGCGCATGTGGCCCGCGCGACTACGAGTGCCAGTCCGAATTCCTCGGCGTGTGCAATCGCGAGCTCACGGGTTACGACTTGGTCGCAGAATGCGCGAGCGCCGCACTGTGTGACGACCTCGCCAACATTTGCCGTCCTGCGCCCTGCAACGCCGGACAGTTTCGCTGCACCGGCGTTGACTTGCAGGCGTGCAGCAGCGATCTGACGGGGTTCGTCGCTGAAGATCGCTGCGATAGCCCGGCGCTCTGTGACGCGCCGGCGGGACAATGCCGACCCGCGGCGTGCGTCGCAGGCTCGTTCGACTGCGACGACGATCGCCTGCTCGGCTGCCGCCCCGATCTGACCGGTTACGATTTCATCGATCGCTGTCAGAACACCGCGGCGTGCGATGAAGAGGCCGGTCAATGCTCAGTGTCCTCCTGCGATCCGGGGGAGGTGCGTTGCTCGGGCGCGGACCTCTTGGTGTGCAACGCCACCCAGTCCGGTTTTGACGTTCAGAATAGCTGCGCCACCCCGGCGCTCTGCGATGAACCCAATCGCGTGTGTCAGCCGCCCGCGTGTGAGGTCGGCGAACCGGGTTGCCAGGGTGATCGCCTGGGCATCTGCAACATCGATCGCACCGGCTTCGGGGAGATTGAGCGCTGCGGCAGCGCCGCGTTGTGCGATGCTCGCCAGGGCATTTGCCGCCCGCCGGTGTGCTCGGTGGGTGAGGTCTTTTGCCTGGGCCCCGAGCTGCACTCCTGCAACGACGACCTGGGCGGTAGCCTCCTCGAGGATACCTGCAGGAGCGCCGAGCTGTGCGACGCGGTCGGCAAACATTGCGACATTTGTCTGCCGCGGAGCACGCGCTGCGCCGAAGACGCCGTGGTGGCCGTGTGCTCCGACGACGGGCTGACCGAGACCGTACAGAAATGCGGGGCGAAGGCCCCGTTCTGTGTTGGGGACGGCTGTGCTCAGTGTCGGGTGGCGGAGGATTGCGGCCGCCCCGCGAACCGTTGCCAATCGTTCTCGTGCATTCGCGGGGAATGCGTCGCGCGCGTTTCGTGTGTATTGAACCCGGACATCACGCCGATCGGGCCCGCGCTGCCCTGAGGCCGACTGCTCTCTCTCAAATGTGGCCGCGCGCTTTCAGGATGCGGCGCAGCTCGAGGCAGACCGCCGCTACGAGTGCCAGTCCGAAGCCTACCCCGCCACCGAAACCGGCTCGGCGCACGATCGCTTTGAACGCCGAGGCATGTTCGGCGGTGGGCGGCGTGATGATGTCGTAGCGCGCCTCGGCTGATTTGCGCTCGCGCTCCAGCAAGCGATCGGTCGTCTCCCGCTTCTTCAATAGCGCTTCGTGATCGGTCTTGGCGCGCTCGTATTCGCGCGCGAGCTCGGCGTACTGCAGCTTGAGCTGGGCCAGGTTCTCCTGAATTGCAGGCCTTGCGATGGCGACGGAGGTGGCGCTCGCTGGCGGCGCGGGCAGTGCCGCGCGTTTGGTCCGCAGGTCGTTCAAGTCCTGACGCGCGCGCGTCACGTCAGGATCCAGGCTTTGTTCGGCGGCCGTCGGTTCGCTGCTCAGGAGCTGCGCCGCCTTGCCGCGCATGGTCGTGGCGAGGCTGGCCAGATTTTTTACTTCCGGGTGCTGATCGGCCAGGCCTCGCGAGCGCGCCTCGGCGATCTTGCTCTCGGCGCTGGCCGCTTGCTCCACGTAAGTCGCTGCCTTTTTCGACTGAATCGAGCGCAGTGAGCCCGCCAATGCCTGTTCGGCGGCGAGGATGGCCGTGTCCAGCTGCGTGGCGCTCGCCCCCGCCGGTACTCGAGTCGCCGGGACGTCGGGCGCCTTGGCGTCCTTGGGTACGGCCGCCGGGTGCTCGTTCATGAATACGATCAGGCGGTCCCGAATCTTGGCGATCTGCTGGGCGGCGAGCTCTTCCTGGCTGCGATCGAACTCGGCGTCGGCCCGCATCACTTTGAGGAGTTTGTCGATCTCCGAATTGACGTAGACCTCGACGTGTTTGGACAGAAACAAGACGGCCTGCTCCGCGGTCGCGTCCTGGTAGTCGCCTCGGAACAGCTTGCTGTTATAGCCGGTCGGCTCAAAGCTCAACGCGGCCTGAACGTCCGAAGCCACGGCGTCGCTCGCATCGGGCGCTTCGAGCTCGCGTAGTGTCCTCTTGATCAACGGAAGGCTCTTGAACGTACCCTCGGCGGCCACGAACGGCGCTTTGACGGCTTCGTTTTCCTCGCCACCGCGGGTTTCCGTGGCCAGCGTCATTTCGAACCAGGCGGCCCCTGGCGGGGGATTCAGGCGCGCCTGAGCAATGCCCGCGGCGATACCAAAAAACGTCGCGGTCGCCGCCAACCAGCCGTAGCGCTTGGTGTAGACCCAATAGGTCTTGACGGTGCGCACCACGTCCGTGAGCGAGACGGCGTCTTCCGCTTCTTCGTGGTGGGTGGTGAGGGCCCGGGCTTCCCGCAGGGGCGTGGGGCTCGGGGACGCGGCCCGAGCGGTGAGCGGCGCTGACACCTCGTTGCCACCGAGCTTCAGGGTGGCGGCCGCGGTGCCGGTCTCCCGGGTCACGAAGGTGAAGGTCGTGGCACCGGTTCGAATCGTGTCGCCGCCGGAAAGCGTGACCCGGGCCACGATGCGCTGCCCGTTCACGTAGGTGCCGTTGGTCGAGCCCAAATCGGTGATGCTGTAGCGCCCCCCAGACCCTTCGAGGCGTGCGTGCTCGTTCGAGACCGCGTGCTCGTTGACGCGGATTTCCGCGTTGGGCGCCCGTCCGATCACCATCGACGGCAGTGTCAGCGGAAAGACCATGCCCGCGGTCTCTCCCGAAGAAGCCATCAGGAAGGCTTTGCCCGTACGCTGACCGCCGTCGACTACCGCGAGGTTCATAGCCCGGTCTGAGGCGCGTTCGGCGTTGGGGGGGTCATTGCGGCGGGTCATGCGGGTGGGAAGAGGCACATTTTATACCTGGTTCGGCGCCGTCTGTCGCTTCGCTAAAGCGCCGATCGGAGGGGAAGCGTAGTAGCCCCTTTCGAAACGGCCGCGCGACGGCATTCGATGAGACTGGAAGCAACGGTGCCCCACGTCGCAGCGGCGCCTCGGCTCCGTCGGCCTTTCGGGGGGAGATAGCGCCCTGAACCCCCTAAATTTGACGACCGTGCCCAGTTTTCCCGTGAGCGCGGGCGCGGCGTTGCGCGTATGACTCAGTTCGTGGACGCCACGTCGAGCCTGCCCGCCACTCTGGCGCTCCTGCTCTGGATGCCTCTCTCCGTCGCGGCGTTTGCCCTCACCAAGCCGCACCGAGCCGCGGCCCTGCTATTCGTCTACGGGACGCTGTTCCTGCCCGAGCTCGAATATTTCGACATCAAGCTCTTGCCCAACATGGACAAGAAAACCATCGTGTGCGGCTGGGTATTTTTCCCCGCCCTGCTTTGGTGTAGCGCGCGGCTCAAGCGCACCAACCTGGGTCGGCTCCCATGGTTGCTGTTCGGGCTGATGGTCATCGTGGACATCGGTCGCGCGCTGACGAATCAAGATGCGCTGGTGGTGGGGGGGCGTGTCATCCCCCCCATTCTGTTGCACACCGCGCTCACCTTCATGATGGAAGACTTCCTTCTGGTCTTCGTCCCCTATTTCATCGGCGCGGCGCTCTTCAATGACCGCGAATCCCTGCGCGACCTCTTTCGCGTTTTTTGCACGGCGGGCGTCGTGTACGTGCCCTTCATCGCGCTCGAGCTGCGTTTCAGCCCGCAATTCCACGCTTGGGTCTACGGTTACCACCAACACAGCTGGTTGCAGGTGATGCGGGACGGGTCGTACCGACCCATGGTGTTCATGCATCACGGCCTGGCGGTGGCCCTGTTCATGGCCACCTGCGTCGTGCTCGCGCTGGGCATGTCGAAGGCCAAGGAAAAGCTGTTTGGTCGCGGCGCATTTCTGTTTGCAGCGCTGATGATGGTCGTGCTCGGCTTGAGCCACAGCCTGGGTGCAGCCGTGCTCGCCGTGGTGGGCGCGTTTGCGGTGCAGTTCTTCTCGGCGCGTTTCCAGCTGCGCATGGCGGTGCTGCTGGGAGCACTCGTGATGGCCTATCCGATGCTCCGAGCGTACGACATGGTGCCCACGAAGGCGCTCGTCGACTTCACGCGCAAGTCGATCAGCGATGATCGGGCGGGATCGATCGAGTTCCGCTTTTACAATGAAGACATCGTGCTGAAGCGCGCTCTCGAGCGCCCGCTGTTCGGTTGGGGCGGGTTCGACCGCATGTTCATCTTCGACGAGGAATCGGGCGACGAGGCGTCCGTTTTGGACGGCGCGTGGATCATTACCTACGCGCGCTCGGGGGTATTCGGATTCGTATCCAAGTTCGGTCTATTGACCTGGCCGCTGTGGCTGGCGCTCAAGCGCATGCGCAGGGTTCCCGTCAAGGCCGACCAAGCGCTGCTCGCTGCCCTGGCCGTGGCCGCTGCCATCGTTGCGTTCGACCTGTTGCCCAACGGAATGTTCACGTATTTCCCGCATCTGCTCGCGGGTGCGTTGCTCGGCGCCACCCGGCAGTTGTCGCGTCGCGACGTGGCTGCTCCGGTGGCGGTGGTTTCCCAGCCCCGAAAGCCGCCACGGCCCCTGCACACAGCAGCGACCGTGCGGCTCGACGGTTAGGCTCGCTCTACCTCGAGATACTAGAGCTGCTCTTTGCGCTACGGCGGCGCGTCCAGAGCGCCAGACCGAGAGAGAGCGCACCGAAGCTGGCCAAGCCTTCGCTCGTGCCCGCCGTGTGCGGACCCATGAGCAGTGTGCACCCGCCACCGTCGCTGTCACTGTCGCCGTATCCAGCGTTTTCGTCAGAGCCCGCGCCGGACGCGCCGGCAGAGGCGCTGCTCGTTCCTCCCTGCGAGGGGAGGGACGAACCGGTTCCACCGGTGGCCGCTGTCGCTTCGCCGCCAGCGCCCGGGTTGTTTGAGTCGGAGCCGCCAGTCCCTGATCCCACTGTGCCGCCGCTACCCGCGGCACCCGACACACCGCTCGAGCCTGAGCCGCCGGCACCGCCCGCAGCCGGCTCGCTGCCGTCCGAGATCACCAGATCTGCGCACTGAAAGTAGTAGACCTGGTCCGTGTCATACATGAGCTGAATGACCTGCAGCGTGCAGTTGTCGCAGGTCTCGTTGGGCAGCGTGACTTCGATCTCGTGAACGAAGTTATTATTGTTGTTATTCTCGCGGTACACGCGCAGGAGCGTGTCGCTGTCGAGCGCGTCTTCAGCCAGCTGTGCCTGCTCCTGGGTCTCGGGGGAGATTCGGCCCTCGCGCAGCGGGAAGTCGTTGTCGCCATCGAGATCGAGCGAGACGCGGATGTAGCTGTCGTGACTGGTTTCCTCGCGCACCTGAACCGCGATGGTTTGGCCTGGCGCGTAGGTGGTCACACGATCGGTGCGTTGGTTCAGTTCCTG
>JAYWEH010000243.1:0-4858 GCA_043780025.1 Deltaproteobacteria bacterium | reverse complement strand
CCACGCCCGCGACACCACCGATACCGGAGAGGAACACGGCTTCGAGCAGGAACTGAAGCTGCACCTGTCCCTTGCGCGCGCCAACCGCCCGCCGCAGGCCGATCTCGCGGGTGCGCTCGGTCACGCTGACCAACATGATGTTCATGATGCCGATGCCGCCGACGACCAGGCTGATGGCCGCGATGGACGTGAGCAGCAAGCGCAACACGCCGACCACGCGATCTTGGGTCTCGCGAAATGAATCTTGGCTGCGCACGCTGAAATCGTTTTCGGCGTCCTCCCACAGGCCGTGCCGCTGGCGCAAGATGGCGGTGACCTCTTGTTTGGCCGTGTCGATGCTGGCCTGGTCTTTGGCCTGGATCAGAATTTGATCGACCCTGCCGGGGGTCGTGGGCCGCAATTTGGAGCGGTTGGTGGCGAGCGGCATCAGGATGATGGTGTCCTGATCCTGACCGAAGCTGCCCTGGCCTTTCTCGGCGAGCACCCCGAGCACGCGGAACGGATGGCGGCCGATGCGCAGTACCCGCCCCACCGGATCGACTTCCCCGAATAGCTCGGTCGCGACCTTGTAACCGAGCAAGCAAACGCGGCTCGCGATCTGTTCGGACTGTTCCGTCCAGATGTCACCGCGTTCGATCTCGAAGGCGCGCAGCGCGAGAAAGCTGGCGCTCGTGCCTACCACTTCGGCGGAGATGCTGAAGCCGCCGAACCAGATATCTTTGCGCGAGCTGAGCAGAGGCGCCACCTTGACCACGCTCGGTGCTTGTCGGGTGACCGCTTCGGCGTCCGCCTCGGTGAGGCGAGGCACGAAGCCTTCCCGATCTGCTCCGGCCATACCGGCTTGTTCGGGCGCGATCGTCAGCGTGTGCTGGCCCATGTTGTCCAGCTTGCGTCGCACGGCCTCCTCCGCTCCTTCGCCGAGCGCCACGCTGATCACGACGGCCGCCACTCCGATCAGGATGCCGAACGACGTGAGCGCGGCGCGCAGCGGCCAGGTGGCGAGCGCGGACAACGCGAGCGATACGGAGGTCGACATGTAGCGAAGCATGACCGTTTAGCCCTGGCGCAGTGCTTCGATCGGATCGAGCCGTGCCGCGCGCTGCGCCGGCAGGAGGCCGAAGCTCAGCCCGAGCACCAGGCTGGTGACGAGCGCGGTGACGAGCGCACTCGGGTTCAGGCTCATGTCCCAGCCGAGTTGCTGCTCGAGCACGGCGATCGCGAGCAGCGACAACCCGATGCCGCACAGGCCCCCGAGCGACGTGAGCACCATGGCTTCGATCAAGAATTGCCAGCGAATGTCATTGCGGCGCGCTCCGACTGCGAGCCGAGTACCGATCTCTCTCCGCCGCTCGCTCACGCTCACGAGCAAGATGTTCATCACGCCGACTCCACCGACGAACAGCGAGATGCCCGCCACGCTGATCAACACCACGGAAAGGATTTGATAGATCTCCTCTTCCGTCTGGCGAAAGCTGTCCTGCGTGAGCAGACGAAAGTCGCGCTTGCCGTCGGGCGGGATGTGGTGCCGCTCGAGCATCACCTGGTCCATCCGGTCACGCAAGAGCTCCACCTCGTCGGGGCGCTCCGCGGAGGCGATGATCATGTCGACCCGGCGATCGTGCCCCGGAAATACCCGCGTCGACCAGCTGCCGATCGGCATCACGATGCGGTCGTCCTGATCGGTGCCGAACGGGTTCTGGCCCTTGCGCGACAAAAGGCCGACGATCTCGAAGCGGTGCCGGCTGATGCGCACCATGCGGCCCACCGGATCCCCTGACCCGAATAGCTTTTCCGCCGCGGTCGCGCCAATCAGGCACACCTTGGCTTTGGCCTGGACGTCGGCGAGGTTGAGGTCACGCCCGGACACGACCTCATAGCCGCGCACGTTGACGTAGTCCTGGTCGCCACCGACCACATCGGTGCGCGCAGCGTCGTAATCCCCCACCACTTGCGCCTGGCGGCTCGAATACACCGTGACGCCGCGCAACCCACGAACTTGACGCCGGATCGCGTCCGCGTCATCCACACTCAGGCGGTGCCCGCTTCTTTCACCGCCCCGCGACTGGCCCCCGCCGTCGCCGTTGAAGATGTAGATCAGGTTCGTGCCGAGGCTCTGGATCTGCGCGCTGATTTGCCCGCGCGCCGACTCGCCCAGCGAGACGACGATGGCGACGGCGGCGATGCCGATCAAGATACCGAGTACCGTCAAAAACGATCGCAATCCCGAGCGCAGCACGGAGCGTAGCGCTAGTCGCAGGGCTTCGAACAGGACGCTCATCGGGCGTCCTCCGCGCTCGGGAAAGGCGCGCGATCCGGCGGCGGCGAGCGCAGCACGTCCGTTTCGATGCGTCCGTCCCGTACGCTGATCACGCGCGCGGCGCGAGCCGCGATGTCGGCCTCGTGCGTCACCACGACCAGCGTGATGTGTTCGGTCTCCACCAGCTGCTCCAGCAGATCCATGATCTCGTGGCTGGTCTTGCTGTCCAGGTTGCCGGTGGGCTCGTCTGCCAGCAGGAGCGGGGGTTTGGTCACGAGCGCCCTGGCGATCGCGACGCGTTGTTGCTGCCCGCCCGACAATTCGTTTGGTCGGTGCGTGGCGCGGTTGAGCAAGCCAACCTGGGAGAGCGCTTCGAGCGCCTGCCGGCGCCGCTGCCGGCGCGGCACCCCGCGATAGACCAGCGGCAGCTCGACATTCTCCAGAGCCGACGTGCGGGGCAGCAGGTTGAAGCCTTGAAACACGAAACCGATCAGGCGGTTGCGCACGAGCGCCCGTTCGTCGACCGAACGCGTGCCGACCTCGAGCCCGCCTAGCCGGTACGTGCCGTACGAAGGGCGATCGAGGCATCCCAGGATGTTCATCAGCGTGCTCTTGCCCGAGCCGCTCGCGCCGACGATGGCCACGAATTGACCGCTCGGGATCGCGAGATTGACGTCGATCAAGGCGTGTACGACCTCCGGCCCGGTCAGATAGTTCTTGCCGACTCCTTCGAGCTCGACGAGCGGTGCCGCTGGATTGGGTTCTGCGGGGCTCGATTGCCGGCCGGCGTTGGTCGCGGTCCCGAGCAGGCGCAGAGGAGGCCTCGGCCGCGCTCTGGGAACTCGCGCCATCAGAAGATCCCGAGAAACTTTCGGCGTTTCTCGTCCGCTGGAGCGCGCTCCTGGGTCACCACGCGAGCTCCCGCCGCGAGCTTCGCCGAACCCCCCGAGGTCGACTGCGTGATCTCCGTCCACACGCCGTCGCTGATGCCGATCGTCACGATGTGCGGCGCGAGCTCGGGCTCGGCGTGCACGTAGAGGCGCCGCTGCCCTGGCTCGAGCGCGTCCACGCCCGTGGCGATTGGACCGCTGGGCTTTGGCTTGAAGCGCAGCGCGGGGCTGGGCGCCGACAGCACGCCTTTGGCGGAGCGCGCCGTGATGCTCACGGTCGCCGTCATGCCCGGGCGCAGCTCCAGCGCGTCGTTTCGCACGTCCACCACGGCCGCGTACGTCACGACCCCTTGCACCTCGGTCGGGCTATAGCGGATCTGACTCAAGGCGCCTTTGAAACTGCGCTCCGGGAACGCGTCGACGCGCACCTCCGCCAGCATGCCCTGCGTGATCTTGCCGACGTCAGCCTCGTCGATGTCCGCCAGCACCTGCATCGCCGACAAATCTTCCGCGATCACGAACAGCACGGGCGCCGAAAAGCTGGCCGCTACCGTCTGGCCCGGATCGACGCCGCGATCGGTGACGATGCCGTCGATGGGCGAGTAGATCTTCGTGTACGCCAGCGTGGTGTTGGCGCTCCTGAGCTGCGCCGTCAAACCCTGCACCTGCGCGCCCGCGGACAGCGCGTCGGCCTTGGCGAGGCGCACCGCGTTTTCGGCCTGATCCAGATCGGATTGTGACGCGATGTTCTCGGAACGCAGCTTTTGCAGGCGAGCGAGCTGCAATTCCGCGGTCTCTCGCGCTGCGCGGGTTCGTTCGAGTTGGGCCTCTGCTGCGCCGAGCTGGCCGGCAACCTGACTGACCTGGTCACCGAACAAGCTCGGATCAATTTCGGCGAGTAGGTCGCCTTTCTTCACCGCGCGATTGAAATCAACCTGGACGCGCACCACGCGCCCCGAGATCTGGGTGCCGACTTTGACCTCGCGCAGTGGCCGCAGCTTGCCACTCGACTCCACGGTCTCGAAGATGTCGCGCACCTCGAGGGGTGCCGTGACGAACCGTTCCGGCGGTTTGGGCTGTTCCCGTTGCTGCCATTGACGAATCCCAAAGGCGGAGCCACCCAGCAGGACCAGGCCGAGGCCGATCTTCCAGAGCCGCCAGCGCTGACGAGACAATAGCTCGCGCTCGAGCGCTTCCACGGCGGCGAGCCGCTCGGGGGCAAGCCCGCGCTTCTCGGCTCGTTCGAGCGCGCTGCTCGAGCGTTGTTCTCCGGCCACGCCACTCATCGATTACACCTGTTACGGACTAACATTTGTACCTGGACTGGGCAGTGTAAGACAGGCCCCTGAGGCGGCGCAGTCGGAGTAGGCTGGAGCAGCCGCGTCCGAGTCCCCCCGGAACGACAGTGAGTTGGCCAACGGGCCAAAGATTGTTATTAACGATTTGGTTTCACCTCAGTTCCAATATTCCGTTCCTCAGAGACGGCCCAGCTCGTTTCCAGTAGAGACGGCAGGGATCCTGAGGAGCGCTGTCTGATGCACATTCGAAACACCGCTTGGCTGCCGCTCCTGACCTTGGCGTGTGGCGGGGAGCCGGCGGAGCAAGAGGCGTACGATTCAGCGACGCTGGCTCAATATCGCCTGGCCATTCCAGCGGAGGCGCGTCTAGTTTCGTCGGTCCCGACCGCGACGAGCCAGCCTTTTGCGCTGGT
>JAYWEH010000242.1:0-11526 GCA_043780025.1 Deltaproteobacteria bacterium | reverse complement strand
CCTTGAAGGTGGCAAACAGATCCTTGGGCATGTTCCGGATGAAGCCGACCGTGTCGGTCAGGATGACGTAACTGCCGTTCGGCAAGCGCAGGCGGCGCGCTCGCGGGTCGAGCGTCGCGAAGAGTTTGTCCTCGGCCAGAACCCCCGCGCCGGTCAGCGTGTTCAACAGCGTGCTCTTGCCGGCGTTTGTGTAGCCCACGAGCGCCACGATGGGCGTCGGGCCCGTCACGCGGCGGCGGCGCTGCTGGTCACGTTTCTTGGTGAGCTCCGCGAGCTCGCGTTCCAACCGGCTGACGCGCTCGCGCGCCCGGCGGCGGCCGATTTCCAGCTTCGTCTCGCCCGGGCCCCGACCGCCGATGCCGCCGGTGAGGCGGCTCAGCGCGTCGTCTTTTTGCGTCAGGAACGGTAACCGATACTTGAGTTGGGCGAGCTCCACCTGCAGCTTGCCGTCGCGCGTGGCGGCGTGCTGAGCAAAGATATCCAGGATGAGTTGGCTGCGATCGACGACGCGCAGATCCGTGCTGGAGGCGATACCGTGGGATTGCGCCGGTGAGAGCTCGCGATCGAAGATCAACACCTCAGCACCGAGATCGATGGCCCGCATCACGACCTCGTCGAGTTTGCCTCGGCCGAGCACGTGTTTGGCGTCGATCTTGTCGCGCAGCTGGATCACGCGGTCTGCCACCACTACACCGGCGGTCTCAGCCAGACTCGCCAGCTCGGCGAGGCTGCTCCTGGCGCGTGCTGCGGCGCCCGCCCGTTTGTCGCCCACGTGAATGAGCAGGGCGCGCTCGCGCTCCACCGCGCGGGTTTGCTCGAGGCGCGCAAACTCCGCTTCGAGCGAGCCGATCAGCTCTCCAAAGTGAGGTTGGGCCTGCCCGTAGGGGTGCGGGCCCACTACTTCGTATTGTGCGCTGTCCGGCTCCTTGTTCCCGGGGCGCGCAGTTCTCGCGCCGTTCGTTGTGCCAGGCAGGTTGTAGGCCCAGGTGATCGCGCCCGGATCGCCGGCGGGATCTAGCAGCACGGCGCACACGAGATCGAGCCGCAGGCGCGTGAGATCGACCAGATCGTCGTGCGTCAGCGCTTCGCCGAAGAGGTGGGTGTGCACGAGCCGCAGGGCTCTGAAGCGCCCCTGGGCGGCGCGCAATCGGCCGATGTCCGGAAGCATCAAGCCCGTCGCTGTGCCGACGATCACGCTCTCGACCGAGCCTGAGCGGTGGACCAAGGCACCGACCTGGCGCTTGACCACGTGCGTCGCCTCCGCCAGCGAGCGCACGAGCTCGGGGGTGGCGATGGAGTCGATGGGGACTTTGCGCCGGTAGATTCGCTCGAGCAGCTTCCGGGCGTACGGGGCTACGCCCGTCACGTTACCGTGGATCTGCGGCATCAGGCGCCTGCGCCCCCGTACGGGGAAGGGTGTCGCTCGGGGGGCTCGATAACGGTCGACAGGCTGGGAAGCCTAGCATACCCGACGGCGAGCGCCTTCCGGTTTCGCGCGGGCGGGCACTTCGTGCATAGTCGCGCGCCGTGGCAATCCTGACTCCCATGACGCTCGCCGAGGCGCGAGCCATCGGTAGCCGCTACGGCTTGACCGTCAGCCTGCTCGAGCCATTGCGGGAAGGCTCGGTGAACTCGAATTTTAGGCTAACGGCGGCTTCGGGTGAGCGTTTCTTCATGCGCGTGTACGAGGAGCAGGCAATTCTGGGCGCCGCGGCCGAGTTGTCGATGATCCAACAGCTCTCGGAGCTGGGTGTGCCGACGCCCGCGCCGCTGCCCGCGACGGCGGGTGGGTTCGCGGCCGAGCACGCGGGCAAGCCGGTCGGCGTCCATCCCTGGATTGACGGCGACATTCTGTGTACGGCGCGCGTCACGCCCGAACGGACATTTGCACTCGGGCGCGCCCTCGGCACGGTGCACTGTTGCACCTCGAAAGTGAACGCAATTCCAGCGGGCCGCTTCAAGGTCAGCGACTTGTACGTCCGGCTCGATGCGATTGATGGCCAGGATCGTCGCTATGCGGATGACACGCGCTTCATCCGCGAGCGGATTGCTCGCTACGACGCGCAGCTCTCGCCGAGTTTGGCTCGAGGCTTGATCCACGGTGACCTATTTCGCGACAACGTGTTGTGGCGCGGCGATGAGCTCGTCGCTTTGTTGGACTTCGAGAGCGCGTCCAATGGGCTGTTCGTTTACGACCTGATGGTCTGCGTGCACGCCTGGTGCTATCGCGACGCGTATCAGCTCGACCTGGTGCGTGCGCTGTTCGACGGCTATGCGAGCGTGCGTGCGCTCGGGATCGACGAGAAGCGAACGCTGGCCGGCGTGGGAGCTCTTGCGGCGTTGCGCTTTGCGACCACGCGCATCACCGACTTCTCCCTGCGCTGCCCCGCCGGCGAGCGCCCGGTGCGGGACTATCGCCGCTTTCTCGCGCGGCTCGAGGCGCTAGAAGGGGGTGTGCTGGATCCCATCATCAAAGAAGGAATGTCATGAGCGTAAGTGGAGGTGGCCGCCTGCCCACGGGGCTGGACAACGCGATGTTGGCGCTGAACACCAGCGTACACATCGACAAGGAACTCTGGCGCGAAGACATCGATGGCTCGATGGCGCACGCTCGCGGCCTCGCGCGCGTGGGCATCATCAGCGACGAAGAAGCGGCCCAATTGGTGGATGGCTTGACCGAGGTCGCCCGGGAGATCGAACGCGGCGAGTTTGTCTGGCAGGCGGAAAAAGAGGATGTTCACATGAACATCGAGGCGAGGCTCACCGAGATCGTCGGGGCGGTGGGAGGCAAGTTGCACACCGGCCGCTCGCGCAACGATCAGATCGCGACGGATCTGCGGCTGTGGGCTCGGCGCAAGGCCAAGGAGCTGGACCTCGCGATCGGCGAGCTGGCGGGCACCATCATCGATCAGGCCGCGGCCAACATGGAGGTGCTGATGCCGGCGTACACGCATCAGCAGCGCGCGCAGCCGAGCCGGCTGTCGCACCATCTGATGGCCTGGCAGGAGCTGCTCTGGCGAGATCGGGGCCGCGTTCGAGACGCGGCGCAACGCCTCAACGAATGCCCTCTCGGCGCGGGTGCAGTGGCCGGAACAGGCTTTGTGCTCGACCGCAGTGGGGTGGCGGTGGAGCTCGGCTTCGACGGTCCGATGCGCAATTCCATCGATGCGACCGGGAGTCGGGATTTCCTGATGGAGCTCGCATCGGCCTTGGCGATCTTGGGCGTGCACCTGTCGCGCATCGGCGAGGAGATCGTTTGGTGGTCCACCCAGGAGTTCGGGTTTGTGACGCTGAGTGACGCATTTTCGACCAGCTCATCGATGATGCCGCAAAAAAAGAACCCGGACGTGGCGGAGCTCGTGCGCGGCCGCGCGGCGCGGCTGATCGGCGACACGGTCAGCCTGATGGTTCTGGAGAAGGGCTTGAGCTTCGGCTATGGCCGCGACCTGCAGGAGGACAAGCAGCCGATCTTCGGAGCGTTCGACAACGCGCTCGTGAGCGTGCGCGCGCTCGCCGGTGCGATCCAGAGCGCGCGCTTCAACGCTGAGCGGCTGGCGGCTGCTCTGGGCGGCGGACACGTGTGCGCCACCGATATCGCGGATCTGTTGGTCACGCTCGGCGTGCCGTTCCGGACTGCACATCATCAGGTGGGCGATCTCGTGCGCCGGGCGGAGCAGCTGGGCGTGCAGATTGAGCAATTGCCGCGCGACGAAATGCGGGCGATTCATCCGGACCTGCTCGAGCAGCACCTCGACAACGTGCTCGACGTCCGGGCGGCCGTGGAACGCCGGCGAGTCTTTGGTGGCCCAGCGCGCGAGCGGGTGGCCGAAGCCATCGCCGATGCGCGGGAACGCTGGGCGTTGCCCTGAGAGGCCAAGATAGAGGAGGGAGTCGGTTCAAATGGGTAGCAAAGGCGGGAATTTTTGATGCGCTCGTTCCAACCGGGGCATTCGAATTTCCCATCGCTTCATTGGAACCGCCGCACTAGAACGCGATCGATGCGGCGCTCGGCCCCGTAAACACAATCTTTGTGGCGGGTGCCGGCTCGTCGAAGGCGCCGGTTTGCCAGAGCACGAGGCCCGTCGCTCCGACCGCCGCGAGGCCCACGAGGCTCCACGTGAGCCAGGGCGAGCCAGCGTGGGCGTCGGCTTCAGCGGCATGAGGCCGTGGCGCGGTTGCCGCGGCACTTGCCGCTAGCTGCGGTTTGGGGACGGTTTGCCACGGCTCACAGCTCGAGCCCTTGCAGAACGCAAACTCGAGCCCCCCGGAGGCATTCTCCCGCGCTGCTGCCCACGCGTCACAGGTGACTCCGAGTAACGGTTCGGGCCTGGCATCTCCGACGCGGGTGCCCAGCAGATCGAGCTCATCACAGCTCGTGCCCGGCACTTCGATGGGCAGCCGCCGGTCAGCGCCGACTTCGACCCAGGCGGCCGCGATGCGCCGCTGGGCGCGAAACAGCTGGACATGGTGCTGGCCGGGATGGATCTCGATGTCCTGGCCGAGGGCGATGCCATCGACGATCAGCTCGTCCGCGGGTCGTGCGCCGCCCCGGCGCGCGCTCGGCAGCGAGTTCGGCGCGGGGCCGCTGTGCTGTGCTGACGGGCTCGGCGGGCGCGAGCCCGCGGCGGCGTCTCGTCGCCCCTCGAGCAGCTGAGCCCGCTCTACCGCGGCTGCGGCGGCGACGTCGTCACCGGCGCTCGTGTGGAGTTGGGCTTCGAGTGCGTAACGCTCCGCCATCAACCAGGCCGCCTGGGGCAGCTCGGGGTGGGCCGAGAGCAGCTCGTCGACCCGCGTGAAGACGCCCTGTGGTTCGGCGGTGTTGGTCCGCGCCTGTTCCAACGCGTTTTCGACCTCTGCGACTACGCCGTCGTCGTAGCCCGGGCGCGGCGCTGCCGCCGCAGGGGGGGCCGCCCGATGACCCAGAGCGGCCAACCTGGCCACCAAAGCAGCCGGAAGCTCTCGGGATTCTCCTGATGCGGTCAGGAACAACACCACGAGCGAGCGGAGCATCGCCCAAATAGACGACCGTGGCGGAGATGCCCGAAAGGCGTCCCGGCGTCGAGGGTGTAGGCACTTGTGAGTTCCGGCTCGGCCGAGGCGCTGGGGGCAAGCGTCTCCCACGGGTTGCTGCGGCCTTGCTGGTGGGGCCCAGGGCGTGGTCAAAAGCCCTCATGGCGGCGCTCTCCGAGCGGCAACTCGTTCGACGGCTCGGCGAGCGGTTCGGTTCCGCATCGGTTGGAATTCAGCTGGGCATCGGCGACGACGCGGCAGTGCTCTCGGCCAGCGCTGCGGCCCCGGCGGGGGCAAGCTGGGTGGCGAGCGTCGACGCGAGCGTGCAAGGCGTCCATTTCGATCTGCGTTACGTAACCCTCGAGGACGTGGGCTACCGGGCCTTTCAGGCCGCGGCGAGCGATCTTGCAGCGATGGGGGCGGCGCCCGTGGGGGCACTATCCGCCCTCGTGTTGCCGCGAGGCATGTCCACTGCTGCCGTCGACGAACTGACCATTGGACAACAGGCGGCCAGCGTGGAATGTGGCTGTCCCATCGTGGGCGGAAACATCTCGCGTGGGGGCGAGCTGAGCATCACGACCACGGTACTGGGCCGCGCTGAACGTCCGCTATCACGATGCGGCGCGCGGCCTGGCGAGCAGGTGTGGTTGATCGGAGCGCTCGGGCTCGCGGGCGCGGGCCTCGCTTGTCTGCGGGTGGGCTCCACGGGGGACGCGCTCGGGCGCTGCGTCCAGGCGTGGCGCCGGCCGCGCGCGTTGATCGAGCCCGGCCTGTCACTTGCGGGGCGAGCCAGCTGCGCGATCGACGTGTCGGACGGCTTGGCGGCGGATGCTGCGCAGCTCGCGCGCGCCAGCGGCGTGCGGATTGTCATCGACCAGAGCGCGCTGCGGGCTGCGCTCGACCCTCGGTTGGTCGAAGCAAGCCGGTTCCTACGGCGTTCGCCGACGCATTTTGCCCTCTACGGCGGCGAGGACTACGCGTTGCTCGCCACGGGCCCCCCCCGCGAGCGACCCGCCGGCGCCATTCCGATTGGATACGTGCGGCGCGGCAGCGGAGCCGTACTCGCGACGGGCCCGCACCGCACGTTGCTACGCGGCGGCTATGATCATTTGAAGCAAGCTCGCTGAGCGCTCACTTGCAGTCAGCCGGCATGCCTGCGCCTCGAAGCGCCGTGCGAACGGCGTTGAGCACGCTGGCCTTGTCCTGGCCTTGAGTAGCAGCCAGGTCGCAGACGCCAGCGGCATAGATCATGTATTCGTTGGTGGGTGGAGGAGCGCTCGCCGCGTTCTGGCGCAACGCCACGCAACACTGCTTAAAGCCGCTCGGCTTCTTCACGCCCGTTTTGGCCTTGTCCGGCGCCGGCTCTGGCGGCTTGCCGGCGTCCTCCGGCATGAGCTCGAGCGGTGCCTCGGCCGTTGTTTCGGCCGGCTTTGGGGGCTCCGGCAGTGGCGGCGGAGGCTCGTCCTTCTTGCACGCGGCCACGCTCAGGACCATCGAAGCGATGATAATCGAGCTCCGTAGCGTCGACAGTGCACCAGCTCGGCATGCGGCGACTCGATCGAAGGTCGCGAGAAGGACTTTGCTCATGACGATTCTCCTATTGGGACTTTCCGGTACCTCGGCTCAGCCCGACCGAACTAATAGATCACTCTGAGTCGGCGCGATACCCGAACCAGCTAGTACGCCGCTTCCAATGCAGCGATGGGAATTTCGAGTGCCCCGGCTGGACGGAGCAGGGTAGGGCACGCCTCCAGGAAGGTCGCCGCGGAGGTTCCACAGCGGGGATCAGCTGCAGCCCATCGAATTGCCGCAATTGAGGCACTTATAGCAAGCGCCGTTCCTGATCGTGATATGTCCGCAACCGTCGCACACCGGTGCGTCGCCCATCATCTCTTCGAGTTGCTGGGTGAGCGGATCGTGTTCGGCGAAGACGCTCCGCCCAGGAGCGGGTTCGTCATCGAGCGGTGAGACCTTTGACGGTGCGCGGCTCGACGCGGGAGCCGCTGTGAGGTCAGTGCTCGGGGTAGCTGTGCTGGTCGCTCCCGGGGCCGCTCGCGAGGCTTCCGTGAAGCTCGCCCGGGTCGGATCGTCGATGACCGGATCCTCTTCGGGCTTCACCTGCGCGAAGTCGAATCGCTTCAGGTATTCGACGCCCAGGACCCGGAAAATGTAGTCGACGATCGAAGTGGCGAACTTGATGTTCGGATGTCCCCCGACCACGCCGTGCGGCTCGAAGCGCGTGAACGTAAACTGTTCGACATATGTCTCGAGCGGCACGCCGTATTGGAGGCCAACCGACACGGCCATGGCAAAGCAGTTCATCAACGAACGGAAAGCCGCACCTTCCTTGTGCATGTCGATGAAGATTTCACCCAGGGTGGCATCTTCATATTCGCCCGTTCGCAAGAACACCTTGTGCCCGCCCACGCGCGCTTCCTGGGTGAAGCCTCGCCGCTTCTGCGGCAGACGGACGCGAGAGCCATGCGGACGGGTCTGCAGTTCTGCCTTGGCTTTTGCCCCAGTCGTAGCTGCCGCCGCTGACTGTACCAGACCGGCATTCGCCGACTTTGCCACTGCTGCTTCGGAGCTCTCCGCCGCGCCTTCGCTCTTCTTTGCCGAGCTGGTCAACGGCTGCGAGGCCTTGCAGCCGTCGCGATACAAGGCGACGGCCTTCAACCCGAGCTTCCAGCCCTCCTCGTAAATCTTGCGCACCTCTTCGACGGTCGAGTCGTTGGGCAAGTTGACGGTCTTGCTGATGGCGCCCGAGAGAAACGGTTGCACCGCCGCCATCATCTTGACGTGCGCCATGGGCGCCAGGAAGCGCTTGCCCTCACGCCCGCAACGGTTGGCGCAATCGAACACGGCGTAGTGTTCCTGGCGCAAGTGCGGTGCGCGCTCGATGGTCATGCGACCGACGATGACGTCATTGGCTTCGCTCACCTGCGCGCTCGAATAACCGAGATGTCCGAGCAGGTTGAAACCGGGACGCTCCATCACCTGCGCGCTGATGCCGAGCCGCTCGTAGGCCTCCTTGCCGACGATCCACGGCGCAAAGGCCAGGCTCAGCTCGAACACGCCGGGCAGGGCCTTTTCGATCTTGGCCATCTCGTCATCGGTCAAACCTTTGGCCTTCAAGCTTTGACGGTTGATGTGGGGCGCGCCGAGCAGCGTGTTGGTCCCCGAGATGTAAGCGACGATTTCGGCCGCTTGCGCCGCGCTGTAGCCCAAACGCCTTAGCGCTTCCGGGACGGATTGATTGACGATTTTGAAGTAGCCGCCGCCTGCGAGCTTCTTGAACTTGACCAGCGAGAAATCCGGCTCCACGCCGGTCGTGTCGCAATCCATCAAGAGGCCGATCGTGCCGGTCGGTGCCAGTACCGTCGCCTGCGCATTCCGGAAGCCGTATTGCTCCCCGAAGTTCACGACGTCGTTCCAGTCCTCGACCGCGGCGCGCCACAGGTCCTCCGGGCATTGGTCCCGGTTGATGGCATAGGCCGCTTCCTGATGCATCCGCATCACGCGCAGCATCGGTTGCCGGTTGGCCTCGTACCCCGCGAAAGGGCCCTTGCTCTTCGCGATCAACGCGCTCTGACGATACGCGCGCCCGCACAAGATCGCAGTGAGCGCGCCCGAGATGGCGCGCCCGTGATCGGAGTCGTACGGAATGCCGAGCAGCATCAGCAAGGTACCGAGGTTCGCATAGCCGAGGCCGAGCGGGCGGTAGTCGTGCGAATTCTTGGCGATACGCTGGCTCGGGTAGCTGGACAGATCGACGAGGATCTCCTGCGCGAGCAGGAAGATTTCCGCTGAATGACGATAGCCTGCGATGTCGAAGCTGCCGTCGCTCCTCAGGTACTTGGTCAGGTTCAACGAGGCGAGATTGCACGCCGAATCGTCGAGGAACATGTACTCGGAGCAGGGATTCGAGGCGTTGATGCGCGCCGTGTTCGGGCACGTATGCCAGCGGTTGATCGTCGAGTCGTATTGCACGCCGGGATCTGCGCAACTCCAGGCGGCTTCACCCAGCAACTCCCACAGGTCCACCGCGCGCAACGTGTCCACCACCTCGTTCGTGGTGCGCTGGCGCGTCTGCCAAGTGCCGTCGGCAAAAACGGCCTGCATGAACTCGTCCGTCACGCGCACGGAGTTGTTGGAGTTCTGTCCGCTGACCGTGTGGTACGCTTCACCGTTGAAATCGGATTCGTAGCCAGCCCGGATCAACGCCTGAGCCTTGCGTTCCTCGCCCACTTTCCAGCGGATGAAATCCACGATTTCGGGATGATCGAGATCGAGGCACACCATTTTGGCGGCGCGGCGTGTGGTGCCGCCGCTCTTGGTGGCACCGGCCGCGCGATCGAGCACCTCGAGGAAGCTCATCAAGCCGCTGGATGTGCCGCCGCCCGACAACTTCTCCTGACGGCCGCGGATCGTGCTGAAGTTCGTGCCCGTGCCGGAGCCGTATTTGAACAACCGGGCTTCACTCTTCGCCAAGTCGTAGATGCTCATCAGGTCGTCGTTCACCGACTGGATGAAACAAGCCGAGCACTGCGGCCGCTCATAGGCGTGCGCGGTCTCGCAGATTTCCCCGCTGTCGGCTTGCCACGCCCAGTTCCCACCGGAGCCCTCGATACCGTACTCGTGGTAGAGCCCGCAGTTGAACCACACCGGCGAGTTGAAAGCGCCGTACTGGTTGACGAGTAAATACGTGAGCTCGTCTTCGAACACTTCAGCGTCTTCTGCCGTGGCAAAATAGCGACCGAAGCCCTCTCCCGCCTTGCGAATGGTGCGCGCGATGCGCCCTACCACCTGCCGGACACTGGTTTCACCGACCTGTTTGTCGCCGTGGATGCCAGCCTTTCGAAAATACTTCGAAACCACGATATCCGTGGCCAGTTGAGACCAGCCCGCCGGAATCTCCGCGCCGTCCATGCGGAATACTTGTGAACCATCCGTATTGTTGATGGCGCTCGAACGACGCTCCCACACCAGCGCGTCGAACGGCTTGAGCTCAGCGCTCGTGAACCGGCGCTCGATCGCGAGGCCCTGAGCCTTCTTGCCTCGAGCCTTACCGGCGCTCGAGCGAGTCGAGCTGCTCGGCGTGCTCATCGGGGCCTGGGAGGGCAGGGCTGCTTGGGAAGACGGAGCCTGGGAGGATACTGCCGCCCCCGGCTCAGAATCGTCGGCGATGGGCTGTTTGCTCACGACGCTCGCTGACGGAGTCTGACCCACGATTGTTGGCTGTGCCATCGACATGATCCTTTCTGGCTGCGGCGCTGGGCGCCGAACCTTCTTCCCTAGAGCTGCGGTTCGAAAGCGAGACCGTTCTCGTTTCGAGAATTGCAAAACCTGATCTACTGCTTCACCGAGGGCGCTCACTCACGGCGGTGCGCCCCAACGTCATCGCCTCGCCATCGAGGCATTCCTGCCGATTGCTCTACTCAGCGTTTGAACGCGAACGATCAGCAAACCCAATTTGCCCCGGTGCTGCTGGTACGGGTCGCGCCGACACCGGCGCCGCCTGTACGGCGAGCGACCCTGTCGGGGCAATGACCCCGTCGCCCTTCACCCGGGCAGCAAGCACCCGGGCAGCAAGCACCCGCGAGCCGTGCATCGAGCGACCCAAACCACTGACGAGATGTGCGCCGCCCTGGCCCGTTACACCACCGCTCAGGTGTGCACTGTCATGGGGGAACACTGTTGCTCTGCTCAGGGGAAAGTGCTCAGGGGAAAGTTTCGCCAAGAACAGCTGTATACCCCAACCAGTTGGGGTGCATCAAGTCAAAACCACAATATGTAGGACAATGCAGGGAAAAACGAGCCTGGGGACTGCTCGGATCCACAGCCCATCCCACGTCCTTCCACAGGCCAATAACAGCTGCACGCACGTGCACTAGAGCACCCAAGCGAGCGATTACTCAGCACTGTCGAATGACTGATCCACGAGCCGTGTCAGGTTCTCCACAGGAGGTCTCGAGGAGTTCTCCACCGCCCTCGCCGCGTGCTGCCCGGCGCCGCACCCGGCCCTAGCGGCTCGGAGCCGGGCCTCGACGGGGCGCGGGCGGCGCCGTCGGGTCGTGTGAGACCACCCTTTGGACCTCAAAATTGCGCTCCGGATCGATGACCTGAACTTGGCCGAAGCGGCTGAGCGGCGTGACCAATGAGCGCGCGTCTCCAACCACAGCTGCGATCGGTACGGCCCCGAAGGACGTTCGCGCCGCGGCCTGCACCGCCTCGGCATCTGCGTGCGCGAACTCGCGCGAGTACGCTTCGAAGTGATCGCCAGATAGATCGAACACGCCCAGCTCGACGCCCAGCTCGGCGATCGATGTCGATGCGTCGGTGGCCAAGAGAAATGCGGACGAGAGCTGGGTTGATGCGGTTTCCAGTTCCTCCGCGCCGAGCGGCTCCGAAAGCGCGGCTGCGAGTTCCTCGAGCGCGGCGGGCAGCGCAGCCGCGACCTGTTCCGCAGATGTGACAGCCGTGAGCGCCAGCGTGGACTGCCCGTACGCGAGCGCG
>JAYWEH010000241.1:0-11531 GCA_043780025.1 Deltaproteobacteria bacterium | reverse complement strand
CCCGGATGGGGCCATTCCGAAGGGCCCGGTCGGTTGAGCTTCACAGCGCCGCGCCGGGACACTCGTGCCGGCGGCGACAACGAAGCGCAGATTTGTCGGGGTGGTGCGATTTGAACGCACAACGTCCTGCACCCAAAGCAGGCCCTCTACCAAGTTGAGGTACACCCCGGTGGGAGCGCCGACTATACACTGCCTCTCACGTCGAGCAACGCCGAGAAACCCATTCCGGCGCTTCCGACACCGCGCGCGTGCCATCCCGGCCGGCGCTCCAGGGCTATTCAGGGATCTTGCGCAAGACGACCGTCAACGTGATCGGCTGCCGATCCGAGACGACCAAGCGGTCCCAGGGAAAGTACCCGACCTTCTCCACGGTGATGCGGTGTTCGCCTTCAGGGAGCCGCACGCCGCGCGCGACGACCACGCCCAGAAATCCGACGAATTCTTCGTCGATATACACGCTCGCGTCGCGCGGGGTGTCCCGCGGCCGGACCATTTCCAGTCTGACCGCGGCGCGCTGCATTTGGCATGCCGGCAGCGTCGAGCTGGCGGAGGCGGCAACCCCCAGCGCCAGTCGAATCAACGCCGAGCGAGCCGTCACTCCCATTCGATCGTAGCGGGCGGCTTGGAGCTGATGTCGTAGGTCACGCGATTGATGCCGTCGACCTCGTTGATGATGCGGCTGCTCATGCGCGCCAGCAGCTCGTAGGGCAGGCGAGCCCAGTCCGCCGTCATGGCGTCGGTCGACGTCACAGCGCGAATCACGCACGTTTCCTGATAGCTGCGATTGTCGCCCATCACGCCAACGCTGCGTACGGGGAGCAGCACCGCAAACGATTGCCACAGCGATTCATACAGTCCAGCGGCGCGGATTTCCTGAGCGACGATGGTGTCCGCTTTGCGCAATACCGCGAGCCGCTCCTCGGTCACTTCGCCCAGGCAACGGATGGCGAGCCCGGGCCCGGGGAACGGCTGCCGCCACAATAGTTCCCGGGACAGGCCCAGACTTTCTCCGACGCGGCGCACTTCATCCTTGAACAGCTCACGCAGCGGCTCGACCAGGCCGAGCTGCATGCGCTCCGGCAGGCCGCCCACGTTGTGGTGTGTCTTGATCAGCACGCTCTTGCCCTTCACGCTGACGCTCTCGATCACGTCGGGGTAGAGCGTGCCCTGCACCAGGAACGCGGCGTCAGGGATCTGCTTCGCGTGGGCTTCGAAGAGCTCGATGAACTGCCCGCCAATGATCTTGCGCTTACGCTCCGGATCCGTCACGCCGGCCAGCGCGGACAGAAACTGCTGGCGGGCGTCCACCGCCAACACCTTCAAACCCAGCTTGCTCTCGAGCGCCTGCTTCACGTTGCCGCGCTCGTTTTCTCGCAACAGCCCGTTGTCGACGAAAATGCAGGTCAGCCGATCCCCGACGGCTCGGTGCGTGAGTTCTGCCGCGACGCTGCTGTCCACGCCTCCGCTCAACGCGCAGATGAGCTGCGCCTTCGGTCCAACCTGGCGTTGGATCGTCGCAATACTCTCCTCTACGAAGCGCGACGGCGTCCAATCGGCGTTGAGCTTTGCCACGTCGAACAGGAAGCCTTCGAGCACCTCACGACCGCGCGGCGTGTGGGAGACCTCGGGGTGAAACTGAATGCCGTAGAGCCGCCGCTCCGCGTGGGCGATGGCCGCGAACGGCGCGTTGCTGCTGCTGGCCAGAGTCGCGAACCCGGGCGGGGGCACTGTCAGCCGATCGCCGTGGCTCATCCAGACTGACAACTGCTTGGTGTCACCCAGACGCGCAAAGATCCCACTCGCGTCGGCGATGGAGAGCTCTGCTGGTCCGTATTCGCGCTCACGTCCAGGCTCAACGCGGCCGCCCAGCTGCTGCGCCATCAGCTGCTGCCCGTAACAGATGCCGAGCACTGGCAACCCGAGGTCGAAGATGCCTTCAGGGCAGTGGGGCGCGTCCTCGGCGTAAGCGCTGCTCGGGCTGCCACTCAAGATGATGGCGTCGGGCTGTAACGCCTTCACCTCCGCGAGTGAAATGGTGCCCGGGTGGATTTCGGAATACACGCAACACTCGCGAACTCGGCGCGCGATGAGCTGGGTGTATTGCGAGCCGTAGTCGAGAATGATGACGCGTTGGTGAGTCGCCATGACGGGGCCAGCTAACACGGGTTTCCTCCGCTGGGAACGTCGAACGAATGTCTCATTTCGAAACTTCCGTTCGGGCAGGCACTGTCACTCGCCCGATTCGCGCAAGACCACGACCTCGCGCCCCGCCTCGAAGGCGGCGCGATGAAACGCTCGCAAGCTGGCCAGCGTCGCCGGCGCGCGAGAGCCTCCTCGCCAGAGATCGACGAGCCGTCCGCGCGGGTCGATCAGGCGATCCGACTCGCTTCGGTCGCTGTATTGCCGGGCGACCCGTACCTCCGCGTCCGTGGCCGCCCCGGCTCGCAGCCGCTCGAACAAGCCGCGGACCTGCGCCACCGCGTCTTCGCGTTTGCCATCGGCGACGTAGATCTCGATCACCAGCGCTGCCACCGCCGCTCCGCCGAGGGCGCGCGCTCGCGCGGCGCTCACCAGCCCCGGACGCAGCAGTGCCCGGTGGAGCCAGCCGTCCGTTCGGTTCATCAGCATTTCGGTCCAAAGGACCTCCTCCGGAAGGCCTCGAGCACCGCTCGGCACCTGCACTGAAATGATGGCGTCGGGCTCGGGTGCAGCGCCGGTTTCGACTCTGTATTGACCTGCCACGGCGGGCGGAGCTCGTCGTGCCGGGCAGTCGCCGAGTCCAGCCTCGGCGCCGCGCAGCAGGTCGAGTAGGCGCCGCTCGCCCGCCTCACTCTGCATTTCGTCGTGATTGGCCAGGCTCGCCAGGCGTAGCCGCCCGCGCACGAAGCTCTGGCGGCGCAGCTCCACGCTACGCGCCGACAGGCCGGACAGGATCGACCACGTGCCACGCGCGTCCAGCCAGCTCGGATGGTCCGCGGAGGTCTGGCGCAAGGCCAGCGAAAGTGCCGGCGTCGGGCCTTGCCCGAGGCTGTCGAGGAGCGACTCGCGAGACTGCACCCAGTAGTCGGCGGCAGGGCCCGGGCTGAGCAGCGCTCGCGCCAACGCTTCAGCGACGCGCTCGGCTTGAGCCGTGGGACTCTCATGTGGCGTCAACGCCGGCGCCTGCGCAACCAGACCCATCGCGTCCACGTGCAGCCAGGGCTCGATGGTGACCCCGGAACGACTGCCATGAGCCACGGCGCCCGAGTGCAGCGCGAGCGCGAGGCTGCCCGCCGTGCTCGCGTCCTCGTCGCTCGTCCCGCACGGAGAAGCGAGCAGCAGCCAATACTTGCCTTGACCGGGCTCCACTCCGCGACGCACCTCGATGCGTTCGTTGGCACCTTCCTCGCGCGGAGCTAAGATCCGGGCGAGCTGTTCGTCTCGCACGGGCTCCGCCAACTCACCCGTGTAGTGGATCAGTCGTCTGGAGCCGGTGGCTCCAGTTGCACCGGTCTGCACGGCTTGCCAGGCTGCGATGGCTGCCGCCCGATCCGGTTCGTCGGTGGCCAGCACCTGTTTCGCAACCACCCACGGGCCCGGCTTGACGCGCGAAAGCGTGTGCTCGATCTCGGCCAGCGCTTCGCGCGCCGAAGTCGCCAGAGCCGAAAATGTCGGCGGCTCGCCGCGGGCCTCCAGATCGACTCGCAGACACGCCGCCCCGCTCGTCAGATTGCTCGCGACACGGGCCACGCGCCAGATCGGAAAGCCGGCGCCGAGTCGCAGCGACAACACTGAATCAGCTTCACCGAACCGTTCTGCAGTCGCGATGGCGGTTGCCGCGGGAACACCCCACATGGCAACGCTGAGGCCTTGGCGGCCGGCGACGCCCGGGGCCCACCCCACCTGGTCGACCCCAACGTCGCCGCCCGGAGCTCGCGTGGAGCGCGTCCACGGCGGCAGCTCCTCCAGGGCCCCGGAGGCGGCGTCCAGATAGTCGCGCGAGCCGACCACGGCAAAGGCGACGTCCTGCGAGCCCAGAGTTTTCTGCCAGGCGGCGAGCTCTGGCCCGAGGGGCGAGCTCGCGTCCAGCGGCCGCTCCAACACCAGTTCGCCCGAACATCGCGCAATCAAAGCTTCGCTGACCGTAGCCGCCGCGCGCGGCGGCGCCGCGCGTAGCCGCTCGCTCACCCGGTTCGCCTCCAGCGCAGAGACGGGCTCGGTGAGTGCGCGGTTGGCGACGGAGATGTACTGAGCCGCCTGCTCTGGGGAATCAACGAGCGCGTACACTACGAAACCGACCGGGCTCGTGTGCGCCTGCGCCGTTTCAAAGTGGGCATTCTGGATGCGGCTCTCCACGAGCAGGGCCAGCGCTGCGGCGACGCGCGCGGGACCAGGAAGGTGCACGGCCACGGCGAGCCCTCGCCGCGGATCGCCGTCTCGCTCCACGAGCGTCAACTCGGGCCGTCGCGGGCTGGCCTGATGGTGCACCCGCGAGGCCGCTATCGCGGCAGCCTGAGGGCCAGGGCCGTTCGACGGAGCCGCACACGAGAGTGCGCAGCTCCACGCAAGACTCGCGAGCTCAAGCCGCCAGGCGCTTTTCCAACAGGCCTTCAATGCGAGCACGAATCTTGTGCTTCTTCGAGTACACCGTGCCGACGCAAATACCAAGTCGCTCGGCGGTTTGCTCGGGGTCCAGCCCCTCGCAGAAATAGAGCGAAACGAACTCCCGGTCCCGCGGTGAGAGCTCCTCCATCAGGCTCGACAGCAGCTGGGCCTGCTCCCTGGCACAGGCCACGACCAGGGCGTCAGGCGCTTCGTCCACGCGGCAAGCCAGATTGCCGAGGTCTTCTCCGAGCCCGTGAGGCAGGGGTTGCCGGCGCCGCTCCCGCAAGAAGTCATACGCGGCGTGGCGTGCGAGCACCCCCAGCCAAGCCGCCAGCGGCGTGCCCCGGGTGGGGTCGAACCGGCGCAGCCGCTTCTTGTCATCGTGCAAGAGTTGCAAGCACAACTCGGCGTAGATTTCGTGGACGTCGTCCGCGGCGAGCAGCTTGGGAAAGCGGCTTCTCACCCGTCCGATGGTGCGCAGCAACCCGGTTGCGTGAACGTGGTGAAAGGCGCGCCAAGCGCCCGGGTCGTCGGCCAGCAACCCGGCGACAAAGCAAGCGTCGCTTTCATAGGGGGAAGATGAAGATGCCGCGGCCTCGTCACAGGGAGCGTCACAGGGAGCGAGCGATTGAAGGTCGTACATCGAGAGTCTCCTGAGCCCTCGGGCTCGGGGACCTGAATTGCACTCGACGTGCCGCTCTACATTTCAAGTGATTTCGAATATTTACACGCGGGCGTAAGCGTAACTTCCACGGCTTGTGACGCGTCACGTGACGTTGCTCCGACTAACGGACCCGAGCTCGCAAGGCGCTGGTGAGGGGCCTACGTGGAGCGTAAGGAAAAGCTCCCTCGAATGCTGACGGCGCTGCGCACCAGGTCCCTTTCACCGGGCGCCGGCTTTTGAAATTCCCGTCGCTTCGCCCGAGCTGGCGTTCTAGGGTGCAGCCTGGCCATGCGGGGTCGTATCCAGGCGTTGCTGCTGCTCGCGTGGGCTCTCATCCGCACGTTGTGGCGGCGTGCTTTCAACAAAGCCGAGCCGGGTCTGGCCATCTTTCGGGCCAATTACGCGGCGGACGGCCTCACGGCGTTATCGGCGGCCGATCGCCTCGCCATGCGCGAGTTCGGGCGTTGCATTGCTTGCGGGCGCTGCAATCGCGGCGACGGGCCGCTCATGCTGGCTTCGGAGGGTCGCTTCAAGGGCACCATGGGTCTGGTGCTGGCAGCGGCGCGCAGCATGCCCGAGTATCGGGCAGCGGCAGAAGGTTTCGCGCTGCTCGACGACGCCGCACTCGAGCGGAAGGAGCGGCTGTGCCCGACGCAGGTGCCGTTGCGACGCCTGGCGGCGTTCGTGAGGTCAAACGCCGCCGCCGCCAAGGTGTCGCTGCCCGCGGCGCAAGGGACAAAGACCTTGCCTTCCTCGTTTCCACCGCGTTCGGAGCACCCGAGGTCAGTGCCTCCGAGCACACGCTGACCTGATCAAACCACCGCGAGCCGGGGCGCTGCGCCGAAGGCGGCGAGGTGGCCGCTCTCTTCGCCCACGTACACGTCACAACGCTCATCGACGCGCAGCAGATCCGGCACCAGATCGGGCGGTACCGCGCCAATGATTTCTCCGCTTTTTGGCCGCATCACATGGACTTGTTGCTGGGGCACGAACAGCGCGCCATTGCGCAGCACGGGCTCGAGCCGGCGCGGGGTGTCCGCCTCGGCGCCGCCAGCAAACACATGATTGTATAATGGGCGGCCCGTGCTCGCTTCCAGGCACATGAGCACGCCCGCGCCGTCATTGATGATCAGCAAATCGTCGAAGGCGAGCCACGCGCTGGTGGCCGAAGCCAGATCCGCGTGATGGCGCCAGAGTGAGCGCCCCGTCTTGCGATCAAAGGCCTCGGCGCCCGATGTGCCTTCGTTGCCAACCGGTACGATGACCACGTTGGAGGTGAGCAGGGGGTGCTTGCCGCTGAGCGGCGCCTCGCTCAGATCCGCTGTCCAGCTGCATGTGCCCGTCCAGGGGTCGATGTGCTGGAGCTGCCAGTTGCCCGGCGCGCCGCTGACCGCCATCACGGATTTCTGATCGACGACCAGGGCGCCAGTGAACGGCAAGCGGCTGCAGTGCCGCCAAACCGCTTCTCCGTTGGTCAGATCGAGAGCGAACAGGCTGCTCGATCCGCCCGCGACGAGCAGTAGCTTGCCGACGCGGCGGAGCCGAAAGTTGCCGGGTCGGGTCGCCGTGTGCCTCCACCGGACCTGGCCCGTGATCAGATCCACCGCGCTAACCTGACGGTCTCCTTCGCTGAGCGCCAGGATTTTGGGTAGGCCCTCGCTATACACCACGGAGCCTGCCGCGCCGCCACCGCTGCGGGGCTTGAGTTGCACCGAGAATCGGGTTTCTCCGCTGGCCAGATCGACGCTGCTGAGCAATCCATCGGCGCGCAGCCGGATCAAGCCGGCGGGTGACACGGTGCACGCGGCAGGGCCGCTCGGCACTCGCCAGGAGATCTTGCCGTCCCTGCGGTCGATGCAGGCTGTTTCTCGGCTGGAGTCGACGATGACGCGCTCACCGCACAGAAAAGTGGCGCGCAGATCCAGCCCAGGCACGGTCGCGACCCAACGCGCCGAGAAGCGCATCCTGCCGCCCCGCTCCCACACGCCGCTCGCCATCGAACGGCGCCGCCGGGCGTAACGGCGATAGTCCTCGGGATGTGTATTGGTCAGGGCGCCTTCTTCGGCACTGGCGCGCTCCAGCAATTTTTCCGCGTTCGTTTGCAGACCCAGCAGGCGCAAATTTCGCGGATGGCGTCCGTCGGCTGCGGCAAAACTCGCGGCGAGCGCGAGCGCGAAGTGGCAGACCGCGCGTACCCACGCTAGCGAATCGACGGGGGGAAGCTGCATCCGGCGGCGATTTTGCGAGGCCTCGGGCCCGCGGACGCTGAGCTCGATCAATCCGTCCGAGCGCGTGCGATACAGCGCGAGCTGCAACTCCGAGAGCTGCACCCGCGTGGCCAGGACGCGACCCATCTCCCAGCTCGTGAGGACCTCGTCAGCTCCCAGCACCAACCTCTCGGCATCGAGAAAGAGCTGGCTTTTCGAGGAGGCGATTCGCACGCCCTTGTCCTGGAGGCCCAAGGTCCCCTGGACCAAAAGCGCGTGCAGGTCGCTGCGTTCTACGCGTTGACAATCGGCGTTGCCCGGCCGAATCAACTTGAATTGACCCTCGGCGCTGAAAATGAGTCCGTCGCACGACGGCCCCGCGACGCGGCGTTCGACACGCGCGGCACGGGCCACTTCAGTGCTCGGGTACTGCCGCAGGCGCTCGCCGGCGCGCTGCGCCGAGAGGCTGACGCGATCGCGCCCCTGAACTGATTTGCCCTCGGCGCGCCGAGACGCGAGCTCCTGCAAGAGCTCGCGCTGGCGACCCAGGAACTCAGCGAGGGGTATGCGCCGTTCGTGCGTGACGACCCGCGGTGACGGGCTCGGTCGATACAGGGAGACCAGGACGTCGGTCCCGCACCGCTCCAGTCCAGATTCCCAAATCTCTCGGTTTGCGTCGAACTGCAGGGCCGCACGTCCAGCCGAACCTTCGAGCAAGTCGCTCGTCGCTTCCGCCAAGGCGAGGGCGAGGTCCGTACCTTCGCTTCTCGACATGGCTGGCAGATGCTCGGCACGTTCGACAAATAAGTCGGTCAGCCGCGCATCCACGAGTTTCGCGGGGCTCGAAGCGAATTGTGGGTGGGCAACGAGGTGAAGAGCCGTCATCGGCTAATATCCTATGGAGGCCTACCGATAGCCGGAACTTTTCCGGGACTATTGCCGAGGAGTGGACAGCGCGTGGAAACCCCGCTAGGCGAAATCCGGTTTGAGGGGCCCTGGCGAGATCCCTCCTTGCCTGGCCCTGCCGCTCGGGTAAGAACTCGAATGAGCGGGTGTGGCAGCGGGCATCGAGCGATCGAGACCCAGGCAGGGGGGGTAGCGCCCAGTCCCGGAGAGATGGGCTGGGCACTGTGGCGGGGCTGCCTCGCGAAAACGTCGACGGCGTAAGACTCACCGGTCACGTGGGTGAGGGCCCACGGTTGAGGTGAGGCAGCGTGCCGCGCATTTGACGCGCTGAGCAAATAGATGCCGCCCAGGAGCCGAGAAATGTTACGCTGGCCACAGAACCTGAAAAGCCTTTGACTTCCTTCCTGCTAGGCTCCGAATCACTGCTCGCGCGCCCATTTCCCAATCGGCCTGATTCAGAATGACCTGATTCGATGGAACTCAAACAACAGCTTCGACTGACGCAACAGCTGGTGATGACGCCGCAGTTGCAGCAGGCGATCCGCCTGCTGCAACTTTCCCGACTGGAGCTGATCGACGAAGTCCGCAAGGAATTGGACGGTAACCCGATCCTGTCGGTGGAAGACGACCCGGATCAAAAAACGCGCGCCTCCGACGACGGGTCGCGCAATGGCGACGGGGCGGCGGCGCGGCAGGGGGAGGCGCCCGACAGCAGCTACACGCATGGCGAGCCGCACAAAGTGGAGGCCGAGAAGGCCACCCGCGAGGTGGACTGGGAAAAGTTCCTGGAGAACCGAACCCAGCAACAATCGCCGTCGCTCGGACCACGCAGCAGCGATGATCTGCCGCCGTTTGAGCAGAATCTAACGAAGCCGAGCAGCCTTGCAGAACACCTGGGCTGGCAGCTCCAGATGAGCGATTTCACCGATGTGGAGCGCCGCTTTGCGGAGCTCGTGATCGGAAACCTCGACGAGCGCGGTTACCTGGACCTCGAAGGGATCGAGCGTCCTGATGGCACGCGCACCCCCGATTTGACCATCGAGGATCTGGCGGAGGAATCGGGGCTTCATCCCGATGACTCGCCGCTGGTCCTGGAGATGATTCAGAACTTCGATCCCGTCGGTGTTGCGGCGCGCAGCCTGCAGGAATGCTTGCTGATCCAGGCGCGGGCGTTCGGTTACGACGCGACGGAGCTCACGATTCTCGAGAAGCACATGACGAATCTCGAGAAGCACAACTATCAAGCAATCGCGCGCGACATGAAGATCTCCCTGGAGGAGACCTACGAAGCCGCGAAGGAGATCCAGAAATTAGAAAGCCGCCCTGCGCGCAACTTCGTCGATCACTCGGACCGCAGCATCGGCATCACGCCTGACGTCTATGTGATTAAGGACGGCAAAAATTTTGTCGTTGCTGACAACGACAAAGGTGTTCAGAAGCTGCACATCAACCAGGCCCTCACGCAGCGCCTGCTCAAGGATCCCGCCGCTCAGGAGTTCGTCGGTGAGAAATTACGCAATGCGCAATGGCTCATTCGTGCGATCGAGCAGCGACGCAAGACGATCGTCAAAGTTTCCGAATCGATTATCGACAAGCAGCGGGACTTTTTCGAGAAGGGCGTCGCGTTCCTCAAGCCGATGATTCTGCGTGACGTAGCGGAGGCCGTGGGTATGCATGAGTCGACCATCTCACGGGTGACCACCAACAAGTACATGCACACCCCGAAGGGGTTGTTCGAGCTGAAGTACTTTTTCAACTCGAGTATTCGACGCGTCGACGATGAGGACATCGCCAGCGAGAGCGTCAAGCAAGCGATCAAGAAGATAATCGAGGACGAGAACAAGCAGAGCCCGCTCAGCGATCAGGCCATCGTGCAAATGCTCGAGCAGGAGGCTGGCATCAAGATCGCGCGAAGAACGGTCGCCAAGTATCGGGAGATGATGTGCATCTTGGCCTCGTCCAAGCGGAAGAAGCTCTTCTGAGCCAGCGTTTCGAGGAGTTCTCAGGTCATGGCTCAGGGCAGTTATTGCGGCGAATTGGTGTCGGCGAGCAATGTGTCGGCGAGGCAATATCGTTTGAAGGCAATATCGGTGAAACGGTTGCGACCGCTGACTGCGTGACTATGTCGTGAGGGTGAATACGTAACAGGTGCACCCGATCTTGTGCGGGTTAAACCTTGTGCGAATGTGGAGGATCGATGAACAACATCAGCATCACGTTTCGGCATGTGGAACCTAGCGACGCCATCAAGCGGCACGCTGAAGAAAAGGTGCAGAAGCTGCAGCGATTTCTCCGCCAGCCCATGAGTGCCCGGATCACGCTGTCGCTCGAGAAGCTCGAGCAGGGCGCTGAAATTCGCATCTCGAGCGGGGGGGAGCACCTCGAAGCGCACGAGGTTTGCGAGGACATGTACATGGCCATCGACCGAGCCGTTCAGAAGCTGGAACGCCAGATTTCCGGTTCGAAGGGCAGCGCGCAGTCCAAGCAACGCCGTAGCGGCGAGACGTTGCGCAGCGGCCCCGCTACCGAACCTCCGCCCGAAAGCCTGACGGAAGCGGGCGAGTAGGCGCCGCCTGGGGCGGTGCTGGTAGGCTCGCCAGCTCGAGCCCGCCATGCTACGCGGCGACGGCATGAGCCCGCCGCGTGCCGAAGTGGTCGTCGTCACAGGGCTGAGCGGCGCGGGTCGGTCTACCGCGCTGCGAGCGCTCGAAGATCTGGATTATTTTTGCGTCGACAACCTGCCGACGCTGCTGGTCCAGCGCGCCGTCGAGAGCTGCGAGAGCGGCGGGATTCGGCGTCTGGCGCTCGGCATCGACGTTCGCGTGCGCAGTTTCCTCGATGGAGCCGGGCCAGCGCTGACGGAGCTCGCGGCTTCTGGGCGCGGGCTCAACATCATCTTTCTGGACGCCGCGAACGAAGCGTTGATTCGCCGCTTCAACAGCACGCGCAGGCCGCACCCGCTGAGCACCGCCGCTGCCGCAGGCCCAACCGGGCCCGTAGCCGCGGTGCTGGACGGCATCCAACGCGAACGCGAGCGCTTGGCGCCGCTGCGCGCCATTGCGACGCGGGTGCTCGACACCACTCGGCTCAGCGTGCACGAGCTGCGCAGGCGCATCATCGCCGAATTTGGCCCAGGTGTCGGGCGCGGTGAACGCATGCGAACCCGCGTG
>JAYWEH010000240.1:0-4866 GCA_043780025.1 Deltaproteobacteria bacterium | reverse complement strand
AGCCGCTCTCCGCGGACAAATTTTTAGCGAAGTGGGGCGTCGAGCGGACGAGGGCGACAGCGGATCGGCTAGCGCCGAGGCTCGGTCGCTCGACCTGTAACTTTCACCAAGAACGGTGCCGTCACGCGCCAGCCGGTGGAGGATGACCTCGATTTCAGTCGCTCCAGCGTGCCTGCGGGCACCGCGTGCGGATTGTCTCGTCGGCGGTGAGCAGGATCGCGTCATTGGCGAGCGCGTGGGCCACGATGAAGCGGTCGAACGGATCTCTCGTCCATCCGCGCGACCTGGTTCGTTGCCCGATCGACTGGATATCACCGGGCGCTTCCCTCACACCGTGATCTTCGGAAAGGATCTCCCACACATCGACCACCGGCGCGCGGAGCCGCCCGGTCTCGCAGAGCACTTCCATTTCCACCAGTACAACCGGAGAGACGAAGAGAGAGCTGCGGCGCAAGCGGGCAGCCACAGCCTTCAGCCGGCGCTTCTCCCCGGCGGCGAGCCATAGGGCAACGTGAGTATCGAGATGGGCGATCACAGATCTCGACCCTCGTTCCATGGCCACTCCATGTGAACGAGCGAGTCCGGATCACCCACGATTAACTCGGGCAATGTCCGCGGTTTCTTCTTTTTCGCGGGAACCTGTTCCTTCCGGACGATGCAAAGCTCCACGCCGCCTCTCGTCACGTGGACGACCTCTCCTGTCGCCGCAACGTGAGCGAGCACCTGGTAGAGGTTCGCCCGCAGATCGGTTGCCGTACGCTTCACTTGCGTAAGTAAGGCGCCCGTACGTACGTACGTCAAGCCGGCGCGGGATCCAGCGTGATCGGTACTTGCGCTAACGCATCCTCACGACGACCCGTTCGGGGTGCAGCTGGTTGTCCAGAAACACCACACCGGGGAGCTCTTGCTTGTTCTCAAAGGTGCGCAGTACGTCCGCCACCATCAACAGCTTTTTCGGCCACGGCCCCTGGCCGAGGTGCAGGGCGACACCCCGCGACCCGACGCTGAGCACCACCGCGCCGCTCAGATCGAGGTTCACCTCCTGTGCGCGGTGCACGCGACTGATCGGCAGCCTCGCATATTGGTCCAGCACGCTCAGCCCAGTAGCCAGGCGAGCCACCGCGCCCGGGCGATCTTTGGCCAGCGACTCCAGGCTCACCCCCGTGAGCACGGGCAGATCATGCACGTCGCCTTCCTGCCAGGACTTGAAGGGTTCACCCCCCTCGCCCACGATAAACACGTCGCCGTCCAGCGATGCAAGCGCCAGCGCTTCATGCTCCACGAGCTCCACGCGCACGATGTTGGGCAGCTTGCGGGTCACACGCACGCTCTCAATCCAGGGGTCTTCGAGCAACTTTGCCTCGGCCCGGGTGGCGTCCAGCGCGAACAGGCTCGTGCCCAGGGCGATGCCGGAGCGTCGCAATACCTCACGATCCGAGAGCCGCCGGCTGGTCTCCACCTCGACGTGCTGGATCGAGAAGTGCTGGCTCGACGAGACGAGCCGGTAGCCGCCCCACACCGTCGCGCCGGCCGTGGCCAGGACGAGGAGCGCACCGAGCCCGGCCTTGGTCAGATTGAGCAGGTTGGGCCCCAAAGGCCGAATGGCACGCGCCGCCGGCGGGGGGGCGACGTGGCGGTTCGGTTTCGGGGGGCGCTTCATCTCGAGCTCAGCCAGCGCCGCGCTCGGAAGCGAGCCGCGCGCTGATGTTCTTCTCGATGCGCACGAGCACGCGATTGATGTCGCCCGCGCCGAGCGCGATCAATACGTCGCCTGGGCGCGCCTCCGCGGCCAAGCGATCGGCGAGGACATCGCGATCTTTCACGTAGTGGACGTTCTTGTGACCGCTCTGATCGATCGCGAGAGCCAGCGCTTCGGCGTCCACTCCCGGCACGGGGGCTTCACCCGCCGCATACACGTCGGCGACGCAGACCATGTCCGCCTGATCGAACGCGCGCGCGAACTCCTGGAACAGCGCCTGGGTGCGGCTGTAGCGATGCGGCTGAAAGGCCACCAGCACGCGGCCGCAATAGGCGTTACGTGCAGCATTTAAAGTAGCGCGTATCTCTTCAGGATGATGGCCATAATCGTCGACGAGTGCGATCTGGTTCGGCTCCGCTACGACGGTGAAGCGGCGGGCCACGCCGCGGAAAGTGGCCAGAGCCTCCTTGACCACGTCGAGCGGCACTTCCAGCTCATCGGCGATGGCGATCACCGCCAGGCAATTGAGCACGTTGTGCTGGCCCGGCATGCTGACCACGAATTGGCCGAGGTTCTGGCCGCGACGCTGCACGTTGAACGCCGTCTCGAGGCCGCGGAAGGCGATGGCGTCCGCGACGTAGTCCGCTTGGCGCGATAGCCCGTAGGTCACGTAGCGGCGATTGAGCTGGGGCAACAGGTCGCGCACATGCGGGTGATCGAGGCACAGGACCGACAGCCCGTAGAACGGGACACGCTCGGCGAACTGGACGAAGGCCTGCTTGAGCGCCTCGTGAGAGCCATAGAAGTCGAGGTGTTCAGGGTCGACGTTGGTGATGGCGGCGATGGTGGGCGAGAGCCGCAAGAACGAGCCGTCACTCTCGTCCGCTTCCGCCACCAGCAGATCGCCTCCGCCCAGCCGAGCGTTGCTGCCGAGCGAGGCCATGCGCCCCCCGACCACCACGGTGGGATCGAGACCGGCGGCGCGCAGCACGGTCGCCACGAGCGAGGTGGTCGTGGTCTTGCCATGCGAGCCGGCGATCGCGACCGCATATTTCATGCGCATCAGCTCGGCCAGCATCTCGCCGCGCGAGATCAGCGGGATCCCTTCCCGGACGGCGGCGTGGTATTCGGGGTTGTCCTTGGCGATGGCGCTCGAATACACGACGACGTCGGCGCCCTTCACGTGCGCCGCGTCGTGGCCGATGTAGATCTGGGTGCCAAGCCGGCGCAGGCGGGCCAGGTTTTCGCCCTCCTTCAAGTCGGACCCCGAAACCTCAAAGTCCATGGCGCGCAGGATCTCGCACAGGCCGCTCATGCCGATGCCGCCGGCACCGATGAAGTGAAGCCGCCGCACGCGGCCACGGAACATCATGGTCTCTCTGCTCCGGAACCGATCGGGGCTGCCGTGACGGCAGGGCTGGCCACCGCGTCGACGGGTGCAGCGTCCGCGGGCGCCGCCGCTTCACTGAGCCCGGCCAGCGCCAGCAGATCGAGCGCCACCGCGCGCGCCGCGTCGGGACGCCCCCAGGCGCGAGCCTTCTCGGCCAGAGCCGCGAGGCGCTCAGGGTCGCCCGCCAGTTGCACCAGGCACTCCGCGATGCCGTCCGTGCTCTGGTCCTTGCCGTTCAGGCAGATGGCGCCACCCGCGCTTTCGAGCGCGCGGGCGTTGTGAAGCTGATGGTCGCCGCTGCGCGGCAGCGGCACGAGCACACTCGGCCGCCCCACGGCGCAGATCTCCGCGATGGCGCTCGCCCCCGCGCGCGAAATCACCAGATCGGCCGCCGCGATCGCCGCCGGCATGTCCTCGATGAACTCGATCACGCTGGCCCCGGGCCGCCTCAGCTCCGCGTAGCGCTGGCGCATCGCGAGCAGGTTACCCTTGCCCACCTGATGCACGATCGTGATCGGCACCTTCATCCGGCTGAGTGCCGGCGCGGCGATGTCGTTGAGCGAACGGGCGCCCTGACTGCCCCCGAGCACCAGGATGCGTAGCGGCTGACCCTTGCCCGACCAGGCGTACGGGCTGGGTGAAAACCCCGTGCGCAGCGCCACGCCCGTGCGCAGCTGCGCGGAACGCGGGAAAAATCGACTGTCATGTTCGAAGGCCGTGTACACGCGGCGTGCCACCGGCCCGACCAGCTTGTTGGCGAGGCCCGGCGTCGAATTGGGCTCCATCAGGGCCAGCGGAATTCCTGATGCACGAGCCGCCAGCGCGATTGGCACCGCCGCATAGCCGCCCACGGAGCAGACGGCGCGGGGAGCGTACTCCTTGATCAGCGCTCGCGACCGCGGCAAGGAACGGGCGACACTGAGCAGCCCCCGCGAAGCACCCTTCAACCCCCCACCCCGGAAGGGCAACGTGGCCATCAGCTCGAGGCGAAAGCCCGCCGCAGGAACCACGCGCGACTCGATGCCGCGATCGGTGCCGATGAAGATCGACTCCACCTCGGGCGAGAGCTCGCGGATCGCCTGCGCCACCGCCAAGAGCGGGAACACGTGACCGCCCGTCCCGCCTCCGGCCATGAACACGACGGGCCGGCTCATGCGGTCTCCCAGAGCGGTCCATTGCGATCATCACCCGCGTCGTCCGCCTCTGCCGGATCGGTCTCCTCCGTGTCCCGCGCCTCGGTGACACGCCGTGGCACCGAGGCAGGCAGACGGGGCCGCGAAATATTGAGCAAGATGCCCATGGCGGCCGAGCTCACGAGCAGGGATGAACCGCCATAGCTCACGAACGGCAGAGTCAGCCCCTTGGTGGGCAAGATCGCCATGGCCACGCTGAGATTGATCAAGGCCTGGATACCGAACAGCGCCGAAATACCGAACGCGACGTACGAGCCATATTCGTCTTCGGCGGCGAGGGCAATGCGCACCCCCCGCACCACGATCAGCAGGTACGCGAGGCACAAGCCGACGAAGCCGATGAAGCCGAATTCTTCTCCGACGATCGCCGCGATGAAGTCGGTGTGGGCCTTGGGCAGATACAGGATCTGCAGCCCCCCGCCGAGGCCGAGCCCCGAGATCTCCCCCGAGCCAAAGCCCATGATGGATTGGAACGGCTGATAGGCGAGATCTTGCCGGTGGTCCTCCATGTTGAGCCAAGCCAACATGCGTTCCCAGCGGTAGGCGCGAAAGCGCACCAGCCAGGCCGCACCGAGCGCCCCCAC
>JAYWEH010000239.1:0-4911 GCA_043780025.1 Deltaproteobacteria bacterium | reverse complement strand
CGCGCCACACCCTGCGCGCCCGTCACGATCTGCCGCGCCGGCCATACCATGGCACCAGCCAGCGAAACCCGCGCTCCCTCGACGGGCTGTCCGCGCGTATCGACGACCAGCACTTCGAGCGCGAGCGGTAGCTCGAGCGTGACCTGAATTTCTCGACCGCTCGGATACACGATTTGCTCGTCGTAACCGGGGGCGCTGACGCGTACGCGCTCGAGCCTTACACCGACGTGCCCGAACTCCGCCACGCCGGACGCCAACGTCGACTCGAGATGCGGCAAGACGTCACTGCTCTGCACCGCCACCTGCGCGCCGGCGATCGGCCTTGCCTGTGGACCACGCACGGTCACGGAGAGCGGCAGCGCCGGGCTCAGACGCACCGTGAGTGCGCGTACGCCGCCTTCGAAGCGGATCGGCTCGGCGTGGCGCGCCCAGCCTTCGGCGTCGATCAACAGCCAATGGGCACCCGCGCCGAGCGGCAAGCGAACCTTGCCGCTCGCATCCGTAACCACTTCCCCCGCGGCCTCATAGTGCCCAGCCGACGAGCAAACACGAAACAGCCGCACACTGGCTCCGCCGACGGCGCGGAGCGAGGACGTTTCGAGCGCGGCGCACATCGCTGGGTTTTGGCTACATACCCCCGCATCGGCCTGCCCTGCCCCGCCGGCGTCGAGCGGCTGCAGCGCGCTGGCCTGGACAAGGATGTCGAGCTCCCCTGCCGGCGCGCCGGGCAGCACCAGCGACGGGGCGAGCGGTTCCGTTCGGGCGTTTCGCCATGCGGTCAACAGCCCGCCGATCAACAACACAAAGGCAGCCGCCGCGAAGAGAGGCCACCACCGAGAGAGCCGAGCGAGCTGCACCAGACCCAGCATAACGCGTCTGCTAGGCTGATACGATGTGGCGTTCGCTCGCTCGAAGGGTCGGTGCCGCGGCGGTCCTCGGGGCCTGCGGCGGACCCACCCGGCCCGATTTCGCGCCGGATCTGGAGCAGACGGAGCCGCCCGACGACTCGCTCATCGATCCTGGGCCGGCGCCCCCTCCGAGCTATAGCCCCTGCGGCGCCGCAACGGTCGAGCTGGAGTTCGTACGCCCCAATCTTTATTTCGCCCTGGACGCCTCCGGCAGCATGCTCGAAGGCATTCCCAATACCCAGGATCCGTCGGTGCCGCCCGAGCAGCGCTTTCTGTCGTATCGCTACGCGGTTCTGGCCACGGCCGTGGAGCGGCTGCTCGAGCGCGTGGGTCACCGCGTGAGCTATGGGGCCACGCTATTTCCGACCGCCGACGTGACGTGTGACGCGGGCGAAGAGATCCTCGCGCTGACCCCCGGCGATGAAGTGAGCTTCGCGGTGAGCGGAGAGACCGGTCCAGTGCTCGCGGGCTTGATGCGAGGAATCCGCCGACGCCTGCCGCGCGGCGGCACGCCGGTAGCGGACGCGTTGCGCAGCATCCTGCCCACACTCACGGGCCGCAGCGACAGCTACGTGTTCTTGATCACCGACGGCGGGCCCAACTGCGGGACACCCGAGGGCTGCGGGCCCGAGACCTGTATCCCGAACATCGAACGCCAGCTCATCAGCGAGGCCGAGCGTTGCGAAGCGCCGCTCAACTGTTGCGACGGTTCGCTCTTCGGCCCCGAAAGTTGCCTCGACAGCGCCGGCAGCAAGAGTGCCGTCGACAGACTGGCAGAGGCGGGCGTGCGCACCTTCGTAGTCGGCATGCCGGGCAGCGAAGTGTATGCTGGCGTGCTCGACCAACTCGCCGAGAGCGGAGGCATGGCGCGCGCCGACAGCCCCAAGTATTACCGCGTCCGCGATGCGGATCAGTTGGTCGAGACGGTGAGCCGCCTGGGCCGACAGGTTGCGCTCGGCTGCAGCATCGAGCTCGCCGAGCCACCGCCGGATGCGGGCTTCGTCAACGTCTATTTCGACGGAACGCTGGTGCCCGCCGACACGGTCGACGGTTGGAGATTCAGCAACGAAACCACGATCGAGCTCATCGGTGAAGCGTGCAGGCTACTCAGCACGGGCGAAGTGCTACAAGCGGACATCGTAGCGGGCTGCCCCATCGTAGTGCGCTGAGTCGCGCACGAAATATCGCGTGCAGATCGAATCGCGTATCGAATCACGCCTGCAGGGGTGAGCGACGTCATGCGTCGCGGGCGATCTAGCGCCAAACGGGCTGTGTTCCCCGGCACGCCATGATAAATGGGGCTGCTGCCCTATCACGCGCGGCAGCGGCACAAGAGCGAGGATCTATGAACACAGCTACGCATCCGTACGCGCCCGCTGGGGCGGGGAGTGAACCTCCGGCCTCGGCCATGTTCACCGGTTTGCTCTATCCCATCGGTGTCTGCCTGGTCACGCTGCGGGTGGGCGGGCTCTTCATCCGCGAAACCAAGGATCACCACATCGATGCCGAGGGGTATGTCCGCTAACTTGGGCCCGCCTCCCGCCAAGCCGGCAGCGGGGGCGGCGAACCGCCCGCCGACGACACCGCTCGAAACCGAACCACCCGTGTTCGGGGTCCCCGCCACGCGCGCGGGTGGTCTACCCGCCGTCGTGTCGAGCGTGCGCTACATGCTGCGCGAATCAGGCCTCGGGCGCGGGCTCAAGGTACTCGCCGCCGTGAACCAACAGGACGGCTTCGATTGCCCGAGCTGCGCCTGGCCGGATCCCAAGAACCCAGCCAGCATCGAGTTCTGTGAGAATGGGGCGCGCGCCGTGGCGGATGAAGCCACCCGCAAGCGCGTCGGGCCCGCCTTCTTCGAGCAGCACAGCATCAACGACCTGATGGCGCGCTCCGACGCCTGGCTCAACGCGCAGGGCCGCATCACGCATCCGATGTTCAAGGAGCGGGGCGCCGACCACTATCGCGAGATCAGCTGGGACGATGCGTTCCAGGTCATCGCGAGCGAGCTCAACGCCTGCCCCAGCCCTGACGAAGCGGTGTTCTACACCTCCGGGCGCACCAGCAACGAGGCGGCGTTTCTGTATCAACTGTTCGTGCGCGAGTTCGGGACCAACAACCTGCCCGATTGCTCGAACATGTGCCACGAGTCGAGCGGTCGGGGCCTCACCGAGGTCATCGGCACGGGCAAAGGCACTGTGCGGCTCGAAGACTTCGACCACGCCGACGCCATCTTCCTGATCGGACAAAACCCGGGCACCAATCATCCGCGCATGCTCACGACCCTGCGCGAAGCCAAGCTGCGGGGTGCCAAGCTCGTCGCCATCAACCCGCTGCGCGAAGCGGGGCTCATGCGCTTCCAGCACCCGCAAAAGGCAGGCGACTTCCTGGGCGGGGTAGCGCTCGCGGACCTGTACCTGCAGGTGCGCGTGGGTGGAGATATCCCGCTCTTGAAAGCGATGATGAAGCTGATGCTCGAGGCCGGCGCCGCCGACCGCGAGTTCATCGAGCGTTACTCGGTCGGCTTCGAGGCGTTCGAGGCGGGCCTGGCACGAGAATCACTGTCCGAGCTGATCGCGCTCTCGGGAGTGCCCGAAAAGGACGTGCGGGCCGCAGCGGAGATCGCCTGTCGCTCCAAAGCGACAATCTGCTGCTGGGCCATGGGGCTCACCCAACACCAACACGCCGTAGGCAACATCCACGAGGTGGTCAACTTTCTGCTCCTGCGCGGCATGCTGGGCAAGCCCGGAGCGGGCGCTTGCCCCGTGCGCGGCCACTCGAACGTCCAGGGCGACCGCACGATGGGCATCTGTGAACGCCCTCCCGTGTGGACCGCCAAGCTGGCGGCCCGCTGGGGTTTCGCCCCCCCGCTCTCCGCGGGGCTCGACACCGTCGGCACCATCCTGGCCATGCGTGAAGGGCGTGTGCGCAGCTTCTTCGCGCTCGGCGGCAACTTCCTGTCGGCGGCTCCGGACACGGAGTTCACGGCGGACGCCATGCGCCGCTGCAAGCTGACGACGCACGTCTCCACCAAGCTGAACAGAGCTCACCTGGTAAGCGGCGAACGAGCCTTGATCTTGCCGTGCCGCGGCCGCACGGAGCTCGACGAGGCGGGCTTCGTGACCGTCGAAGACTCGATGAGCGCGGTGCACGCCTCGCGCGGTGTGTTGCCGCCGGCCTCTGACGTTTTGCTCTCGGAGGTGAGCATCGTGACGCGCCTGGCAGCAGCCACCCTGGGCGCAAAGAGCCGCGTGCCGTACCGCGAGCTCGGCAGCGACTACCCAAGGATCCGTGACTTGATCGCGGAGATCGTGCCCGGGTTCGCAGACTTCAATCAGCGCGTGCAGAGCCCCGGTGGTTTCACGCTCGCCAATACCGCACGCGACCTCGACTTCAGCGGCATCGGCGGACGGGCCCGCTTCAGCGTGGTGCCCGTGCCGCGGTTGACGCTGGAGAGTGACCAGCTGCTGCTCAGCACGATCCGATCGCACGATCAGTTCAACACCACCATCTACGACGTGAACGATCGCTACCGCGGGGTGTACGGGCACCGGCACGTATTGTTCATGCACGAACAGGATCTGGCGGCGCGCGGCCTCAACACCGGCGACAAGGTCGTCATCACCAGCCATTTTCGTGGCCAGACGCGCACGGCCAGCGGCTTCACGGTGCTTTCGTACGACCTGCCGCGCCAGACGGCGGCAGCCTATTTCCCGGAAGCCAACGTGCTCGTGCCCGTCGACCAGTTCGCGGAGAAGAGCCGCACGCCCGCCTCGAAGTCAGTCGTGATCAGCGTGGCCAGAGCTTAGAAACGGCAGCTTAGAAACGGCAGCTTAGAAACGGCAGCTTAGAAACGGCAGCTTAGAAACGGCAGCTTAGAAACGGCAGCTTAGAAACGGCCCAGCGGGCTCGCCTTGGTTCGAGCCCGCCGAGCCTCAAATTCAGTAAATCGGGAGAAGCCCTGACTCGAGGAGAGGTCGGACTCGAGTCTTACGAGTCTTCCGTG
>JAYWEH010000238.1:0-4918 GCA_043780025.1 Deltaproteobacteria bacterium | reverse complement strand
GGATTGTCGACCGGACGCGGGCCGGTGAGCAGCCTCGCCACGCTCGACGCAGTAGAATGAGACGATGCAGTCGTCGCCGCCCCGAGCCGCGCGCACCTTTCATGCGGTGGCCTTCGTCGAGAACCTGGTGCTCAAGGACGTTGCAGCGCTCTATCCGAACGCCGAACGCTTGACCCACGAACTCCGGGTACCCTGTGGCGATGGCGGTGAGCTCTTCGTGTATCCATTTGGAGCCGTCGTCTTCTACGACGTGTCGAGCGCCGTGCGGGAACGCGAGATCGCGCGCTTGCGCGAGGCGTACCCGAAGCTGACCTCGACGCACGTGATCAATGAAGAGTTCGCCGTGCGGGAGGAGGCCTCCTCACAACCGCGGGTCGCGAACGGAGTGCTCACGATCGACCGTCTGAGCGCCGAGCGCCTGGGTGTCGTCGCCATGACGGTCGCGCAGAGCGCCGCCATGGAATACTATGAGCGCATCGTTGAAGAGATGTTTGGACGCACCGATCAATTGGTCGAACGTCTGGAAGAGCGCGGCACCGTGGCATTTCAGACGCGCCCGCTGCACCGCTTCATCGGAGCGGCGATTGGCGCGCGCAACGAAGTGCTCAGTGTGTTGCATTTGCTCGACAAGCCGGACGCGTCCTGGGAGGACGCGAGCATCGATCGAATTTATGCTGAGCTGCGCGCCGAGTTCGACCTGGCTGACCGCTTCGCAGCGCTCGAGCTCAAGCTCCGCAGCATCCAGGAGGCGCTCGAGCTCGTGCTCGACGTGGCGCGAGATCGCCGGCTCGTGCTTCTGGAAACGGCGATCGTGCTCTTGATCGTATTCGAGATCGGCCTCGCCCTGATCACGCGTTGACGCACGAGCAGACGGGCTCCGGTCGCGGAGCCTGCGAACAAACGCAATCCTGTTCACACGAATCTCGGCGAGCGTCTATATCCCGGGCATGTCGAACACGCGCCATGGGGTCCTTGGAGGTTGGTGTTTCGCGGCACTGCTCGGTGCGTCGGCGTGCGCGGGCTCTGCGTCAGTGCCCAAGGTCCCGCCTGAAGCACCCCCTGCTCACCACCCTGTTCACTCCCATGGTCTGCACAAGGACTTCTCCGACGCCGCAGCGCACGCCCGCCATTTCGACGATCCCGAGCGCGACGCCTGGCAGCGACCCGACGAAGTGATCGCACACATGGCCATCCGAGCGGGCAGCACCGTGGTGGACCTGGGCGCCGGCACGGGCTATTTTTTGGAGCGGCTGTCGCAGGCAGTGGGCCCCACAGGAACGGTGCTGGCGCTCGACGTGGAACCGAAGATGGTCGAGTTTGCGCGGCGGCGGGCGGAAGAGCGCGGGCTCGGCAACGTCGTGGTTCGCGAAGCGAAAGCTGCCGATCCGGGGCTACCCGATCGAAGCGTCGAGCGCATCCTGATCGTGAACACCTGGCATCACATCGATGAGCGCGCCGAGTACGCGGCCAAGCTCGCGCGAGCGCTCGCACCCGCCGGCCAGGTCTGGATCGTGGATTTCACGCTCGAGTCCGATCGTGGACCCCCTGCGCAGCACCGTCTGTCTGCCGAGCAAGTGGTGGCCGAGTTGGAAGCGGGCGGCCTCAGGGCAACCGTCGTTCGTGACGAGCAGTTGCCCAAGCAGTATCTAGTTCGGGCCGAGGCGGCGGTTCAGCCGCCGCAGGCGACCCACGTCGACGCGTCGGGGTTGCTCGTGCAGCCGAAGCCCATGAACGTCTCCATCGCGCCGCAATGGCCGGCCTCGGTGCAGCAGCCCGGCATGGGCGGAGCGCCCGGAGGGAATTCGACGGGCGGGCAGGCCTCGTCGAGCACGCCCGGCTGAGCCAGTTGGATACAGCCCGGGAAACCCAAAGACGACAAGTCCGCACCGCAGTGCCCCGCCGCGGTGGCGCGAACTGCGGTGACGTCTTCGGCCGACGTGCAACACGATGCGCCGGACGCAGGCGTCGGACACGCATCGCAGCTCGCCGCTTCATCAGCGGATGGATCCTCCGAATTGAGCTGGTCCGCGTCGGACAGGTCGTCCTCGGGCGGCGGCTCGTTGACGGGATCGCTGTCGTCGCCGTCCGTGGGCTCAGCCGTGTCTGGCGGGGCTGGAGTGGCGCCCGGGGGCGGGTTGAGCAGAATGTCGTTGTCTGGACCACAAGCTGCGGCCAGAGCCAAAAATACACACGAAACGCCTACCCGGCTGCTAAAACGAAACGCTTTCACGGACCTCTCCAGGGATTGATGTTCGAAGCCAATGGCCTCGACTTCACCTGAACGGTGCCCCTGTTAACGACCCAAACAGTTTGTGATGGGGTTCGGCGGTAGCCATCTGGCGCCGTGTCGCGGTGCCGGTAGTCACGGTTGAAGAGCGAGGCCGAGCCCCCAGCTCACCACCCAGCCGCGCACCCCTGCCGAGTCGAACGCGGGGTCCCACGGTGCTGCCAACCCATTCAACGTGTGCATCCCCTCCGCAAAGCACTCGAGGGAGGCGCGATCGCCCACCGGTAGACCCAAACCCACCCGCACGCCGGCCGAGGCCACCAGCGTATCCAGCACACGTTGATCTCCCGCTGAGAGCAGCAACACCCGGGCGAGCGCCGCGCGCCAGCCGAGGCGGAAGGCGGGAACCTGGGTTAGCGCGATGTCGATACCGGTGGCGGCGCTCCACCAGTCGACCTGGACACCGTCAAACTGTGAACGCCTGCCAGTCGCATAGGAGAGCTCGAGCGCCGCGCGAAACGAATGCCAGAGCTGCACGTGGGCGTCGAGCCCTGCCCCGAGCAGCATCCCGGCGTCCTGTGGGAGCGAGCGGGCTTGGAGCAGGGCGCCGACGTCGATCACGGGCGCGCTCGAATAGGGGTCGGAGGTAGCGTAGAGAGCGTCGATGCCGTCGGCGGGTTCGTCTGCGTCTAGCCGTTGGCCACGCTCGGAGGCGTGCACCAGCGCCGGCCGGGGCGTTGCAATTTCGGGTTCGCGTCCGGCGTTTGCCGCGCCGTGTCCGCGCAGCGCCTCCGCGATGACCAGCGCCAGCGTGCGGGCACGGGCGGCTTGCGCGACCTCGCCGAGCGAGACGACGAGCGGCGTGTCCGCGTGGGTGATATCGATCGATACCTGCTGAACGTCGCGATCGCAGCTCGACGGGCTGAGCGCCACGTGGACCTCGGAACTATCATCGTCGCGGGCTTCGAATGAGAGTTCGAAGGGATCGAAGGCGAGCTCCACGCGCAGCAGGTCCACGAGCGTCCTTGGATCGAAGGCGGGCGTGGGACAATCGGGGATGGCCAACGAGATTCGGCTCACGTCGCGCGAACCGGCTGATTTACTGGCCTGTGGTGCCTGCTCCGCGTGTGCGTTACCGAGCGAAAGCGTGGCCAATGCACAGCTGAGCGCCGCACGCGTGAAGAAGGGTACTGCGGACGAAAGATTCACGGCTTCCTCCCCGGAGCGGCTGAAAACGGATCGGGATCGTCAGCCACGGCGGCCGCGCGGAGTCGAGACAACGTGGCGCGATGGCGCCCTGCTGGGTAGAGCTCCGAATATTCGTCGATGACGCGCGCGAGCGTTTCATCGCTGCCCAGTTGATGCAGGGCCCGAGCCAGACGCAGGTAGCAGCCCTCGCGCAGACTCGGTGCGAGGCCGAGGTCTAACGCTTGCCGAAAGCGACGCGCGGCCGCCTCCGGTCGATTCCGGCGCTCGAACTCCAGGACTCCCAACGTGAACGCCGCGAGCGCTACCCTGGAGTCACCCGGGTAATTCCTGATCAACCGTTCGAGCAGCACAGCCGCCTCGGAGACCTCGCCGGCTTGCCGGGCCGCATCGATGCGCGTCCAGAGCTCTGCCGCCGTTGGCTCGGGTTCGAGCGCGGGCTCGGGTTCGAGCGCCTCGGCTGGCTCGACAGCGCTCGGCCCCGCCGGCTCGGGCGTGCTCACTGCGCGCGCGTCCTCCACGGGCAGGCTCAGCGAGTGACCCGCCTCCAGCCGTCGCACGCCTTCCTGCAGGGCCGAGGAGCGGATCAGCACCGCGCCGGATTCAACGTGGACGATCACGAAGCCCGCTGTTTTTTCGACTGATAGCACGGTACCCACTACCTCCACTCGCGTGCCGGCCGCTTCGATCGACCAGCGCCGCCGTCCACCGGGCGTGATTGAAAAATGCGCGCGTCCGCGCCTCAACAGCACCACGAACTCGCGCTCGGTCGAAGCCAGACCTTCCAGGCGTGCACCTGCGGCAGCCTCGATGCTGGAGCCATCGGTGAAGCTCACTCGATCGGCGTTGCCGCCCGCATCGGGTTCGAGCCGTTCGAAGCGCTCGCCCGCGCTCGTCAGGAGCGGGCCTTCGGACGCGGGAGCCGAACCCCGGCCTGCGCCAGCGATCCACACGCCCGAGACGGTCAGACCCAAAATCAAGACGACGATGCCCCAGACGCCCACGCGCCACTCGAACGGAGGCGAGCGCCGCCCCGGCGCCGGACGCGAAGCGCGACGCTCGATCACGGCCCACATGCGGTTGACGGACTGTTCACTGACCTCGACGTGCGCCAGCTCGCGGAGCGGAGCGGCGGGGTCGAGCCGAGGCGTATGATGGGGCTCGGTCACCGCTCGGCCTCCGCGCGTGGCGTGTTTTTCAGAAGCCACGCGGACAACCGCTGTTCGGCGCGACTGAGCCGGCGTTTGACGGTCGCGAGCGAACAGCCACATTGCTCCGCCACCTCAGCGAGCTCGCAACCCTCCACGTGACGCAACATCCAGGTCAGGCGAAGATCGGCTGACAACCGCCCGAGCTCGCGGTCGAGCTCGGTGAGCTGGTACAGGCGCTCGGGCCCGAGCCCCGGGTGCGCGAGTTGCGCGAGCTGCGCGTCGTCCGTGCCGCGATCGAGTCCGAAGCGCGCCAGCAAGCGCCGGCGCCGGAAGC
>JAYWEH010000237.1:0-4924 GCA_043780025.1 Deltaproteobacteria bacterium | reverse complement strand
GGGCACCTATCTCGTCACGGTGCAGGCCGGCGACCCTCCCATCGAGCTCGCGCAATCGCGAGAGATCGACGTGGAAATGGATGACGAGAACTGCCACGTCGAAACGGAATCGGTAACGCTCCGCGCTCGCGCGCCCGAAGAAGCGGACGCCGGGGTCGCGGACGCGGGTGGCGGCGAAGGGGATCCTGATCCCGATCCTGTCTTGCCGGATGCCGGCGGCTGATTTCGCGGTCGTCGGATTGGCTGAGGTCCAGGCCGCTCTGCGCCACAAACTCGCGGGAAAACAGGCCGAGACCCACGCCCACATTGGATCCAGGCCCTGCGGGGCGCCCTGACGCCGCGTATTTGCTCATAAATTGCGACAGTCGACGCTCGCTCTAGCGGCGGCCGGCGCCTTGCTCTAATGTTGAGCTACAGTGGCCGAGTCGCGCTTCGCGATTTCGGCCTCTGCTCGTGCGACTTTCGCGAAGTGCGGGAGAATCGACGGGATCAGGAAGAGAAGTACACGCGATGGCCGAAGGCACGATCAAGAAGAAAACCGACCGCGGATTTGGATTTATCCGAACGAGCAAAGGGCAGGACCTGTTCTTTCACATGTCCTCAGTAGAGGGCACGACGTTCGACAATCTGCAGGAAGGGCAGAAGGTCTCCTACGTTGAAGGTCGAGGCGATAAAGGGCCTCGAGCGGAAAACGTAACACCGATCTGAGCAAAGACCGTCGGCGCCCTCGCTGTATCTACTGCGGGGGCGTCGAGCAGTCTCTCCGGGCACTCACCACGACCGCGCCGGGTACGCGGATCCGGTTGGTGCTATCGTCGCGGCGACGATGCGGAGTCGCAGCTGGCTGATGACGCCGTGCTGCTGAATACACTCGAGCAGTTCGCTGAGTTGCCCCGACTGGCGCCCCAACCGAGGCTGCCCACCTCAGTCCCATCGTTCACACCATCGCGGAGACGGGCTAGCGGCGGCTAGGCTGCGGGTCTCCCGAATCGGCCCGAGCAGCTGAGCTGCCCAGGCCCGTGTCGTTGGGTCCGGCCCGAGCAGCTGAGCTGCTCTAAGAGCCTGTCGAGACGCCTGTGCGAGCAGCCGCGCTGGCGTTTCGCAAGGCAGCCTCCACCATCAGAACAGCCGAGCTGCCAATCCGCGCTCGTGGCTCAGTGCAACGCGGCGTACACGCGCGCCAGAGCCTCTTGTCGCCGCGTGTGTGTCGAGCACCCGTCGAAGTCGTTGTACCGCACCCGATCGGACAAATAGTGAACGAGCGCCGCGCCATCCCCGATCGCGTCCGCGAGGCTTGAACCAGCTGGCAACGGGTGACAGGGTTGCGCAGGGTGCCGCTCTCATCGCGAACGAAGTTCGCCTTCGTTGGCGCAGCGTTGTCCGCGGCGTTGGGTGCCTGTCGCCCGAGCCAGAACGCCAGCCCCGCGGAGCCGAGCTCGCCGCCGATCCCCGCCAGCATGGCGTCCCCGCAGTCGGTGCTCCCTGACGCGGTCGTGGCAACCGCCGCACCCAGCGGGGCTGCGGCCATTCCCGAACCCCATGCGGGCGTCGATGACGAGTTCTTGGTGCTCACGGCAGCGCGTGAGCTCGTGCTGCGTACGGCCCAGGGCATCGTGCGGGTGCTCGCCCGCTCCGTCAGCGATGCGTTGTACGATCCGAAACTCGAGCTGGTTTGGTTGGAGGGGGACAGTTTGCGAGTGCTCGACCTGCGGCAGCCGGGGGCAGACCCCGTGCTGGTCGCCCCCAATTGGGTCGGCACTTCGCAGCTCTCCATCAGTCACCCTGCGTCGAGCGTCAGCAGTAACGAGCGCTGCGACTTCGGGGACGCCACGGTGCTCACCTGGGACGATAATCCAAAGCTCGAGCGTATCGCTGAGCAGACCAGCGAGCTGCGCCTCGAGTCCGGAGGTTGGCTGCAGGCGGAGCTCCATCGGGCGGCGCGCGAGCTGAGTGACGACACGGCCTCCAGCTTGCAGTCCGAGCAACCGCGCATGGGGCTGCCAGCAGGCGTCGCGCGCTGCGGTGACCCGGAGGAATGCGGGCGCGCCGTGACATTCGACGCTTCGGGGCTAGAGCTCGTGCTCGCGGTCACGCTGCAGGGCGACTGCTGGCATCCGTACTGCCTGTTTCATGATCCGAAGTCCGGAGCGTGGAGTTCGCCGCTGCCGGGGGACCGCTGGAGAGGCTCCGCAGACGGCAAGGCCGGCCCTTGCGGCACTTACGCCTTCAATCGCTCCGGGTTGTCATTCTTGATCGGGGATCGGCTCTGCGGACCCGGCGAGCGATGCCAGGCACTGGGCGGCCGGGCTCTGGGGTGGCGCAACCCGGGCCGCAACGTCGGAGCCCCGAGCGACATGAGCATGGCGCCCGACCCTTGACGAGCACGAGGTCGGCGTGGGGGGTGATATCGAGCGCGCCCGGAAGGATTCGAACCTTCGACCTACGGCTCCGGAGGCCGTCGCTCTATCCAGCTGAGCTACGGGCGCGTGGGCACCGTTGATAGGCTGAGCCGCGATCCGGGTCAAGCAGAGCCGGCGTTGACCTGCGGGGCCAAATGACGAACGGCTCCGAATTTCTTCGGAGCCGTTCCCGAGGGCCGCCGCCGTTCTCGGCGCCCGCGCTCGTGCGGCGCTTAGTTGCCGCTGGTTTCTTCGAATTCGGCGTCGATGACGTCGCCCTTGCGGTCCGCGGCACCCGGGGCAGGGGCATTCTTTGCGGAGCCGTTGGAGCCGCCGCCTGGCCCTGCTCCCGGGCCACCCTCGCCGCTCGCACCGGCGTTCTCGTACAGCTTGCTGGCCATGGCGTGGGCTTCCTTTTCGAGAGTTTCGAGCACGCTCGAGACGCGAGCGTCGTCCTGCTTCTCGACGGCGTCACGGCCGTCCTTGATCAGGGATTCGAGCTTGCTGACATCGACACCGCCGAGCTTTTCCTTGTTCTCGCTGATCTGCTTTTCGAGCGTGTAGCAGAGGTTGTCGAGCTTGTTGCGGCGGTCCACTTCCTCGCGGCGCTGCTTGTCTTCCGCTTCGTGCTTGGCGGCATCCTCGACCATCTTCTTCACGTCGGCCTCGGACAGGCCGCTGCTTGCCGTGATGGTGATCTTCTGGTCCTTGCCGGTGGCCATGTCCTTGGCGACGACGGAGAGAATGCCGTTGGCGTCGATGTCGAAGGTGACTTCGACCTTCGGCACGCCGCGCGGCGCGGGGGGTAGCCCGTCGAGCCGGAACTTGCCCAGGGTGCGGTTGGCGCCGGCGCTGGCGCGCTCACCCTGCAGCACGTGGATTTCCACCGAAGGCTGGCTGTCTGCCGCCGTGGAGTAGATCTCCTTCTTCTGGGTGGGGATGGTGGTGTTGCGCGGGATCATCACCGTCATCACGTTGCCGAGCGTTTCCACGCCGAGCGACAGCGGGGTGACGTCGAGCAACACAACGTCTTTCACGTCGCCGGAGAGCACGCCGCCTTGCACTGCGGCGCCGATAGCCACCACTTCGTCGGGGTTGACGCCCTTGTGGGGCTCCTTGCCGAAGAACTTGGTTACGGTGGTCTGCACCATCGGGATGCGCGTCGAGCCACCGACCAGCACCACCTCTTGGATGTCGCCGGGCGACTTCTTGGCGTCCGCCAGTGCCTTGCGCACCGGCTCCATGGTGCGCTCGATCAGCGGGGATATCATCTGCTCCAGCTTGGAGCGGCTCAGGTTGACCTGAAGGTGCTTCGGGCCGCTCGCGTCGGCGGTCAAGAAGGGCAGGTTGATGTTTGTCTCCATCTTGCTGGAGAGCTCGATCTTCGCCTGCTCCGCCGCATCTTTTAGACGCTGGATGACCATCTTGTCTTTGCCGACGTCGATGCCGGAGGTCTTCTTGAACTCGGCGATCAGCCAGCCCATGATCTCGTTATCAACGTCGTCACCACCGAGGTGCGTGTCACCGTTGGTGGAGATCACTTGCACCACGTTGTCGCCCACCTCGAGGATTGAGATGTCGAAGGTGCCGCCGCCGAAGTCGTACACGGCGATGATGTGGTTGTTGTCCTTGTCGAGGCCGTAGGCGAGCGCGGCCGCGGTGGGCTCGTTGATGATGCGTTTGACCTCGAGACCCGCGATCTTGCCGGCGTCTTTCGTCGCCTGGCGCTGCGAGTCGTTGAAGTACGCGGGGACCGTGATCACCGCTTCGGTAACCGGTTCACCCAGGTAGTCTTCAGCCGACTTCTTGAGCTTCTGCAGGACCTTCGCGCTGACTTCCGGCGGGGCCACGTCTTTGCCGCGGATCTTGAACCAGGCGTCCCCGTTCTTGCCCTTGATGATGTCGTAGGGAACGCGCTTGTCTGCCTCGGTCAGTTCGTCATGCCGGCGCCCGATGAACCGCTTGGACGAATAGATCGTATTTTCTGGGTTCGTCACCGCCTGGCGCTTGGCGATCGTGCCGACCAGGATTTCCCCCTTCTCGTCCCAGGCCACCACAGACGGTGTCAGGCGGGAGCCCTCCTCGTTGACGATGACCTTGGGTTCCTTGCCATCCATGATGCAGACGACGCTGTTTGTCGTTCCCAGGTCTATTCCAATAATCTTACCCATTTGCTTCAGTCTCCTAGTCCTGGGTGCGGCCCGCGGACGTGATCAGCCGCTCCTCGCCACGCCCGCCCGTCTTCGACGGGGTTGGGCGAGGGTTGCCGAGGTCAGGTGCCGTCGGCTTTTGAGCGTGCGGGCAAAATAACCATGGCCCAGCTCCGGTCAACTCTTCGCGTCCGGCCCCGGTGGTTTTCGGAGCCGCGTAAAAACCGAGGCTAGTGCTTGACACGGTGAGGCTCCCGGGTACCCTGCCCACGCCTTTGGGGCCGTAGCTCAGCTGGGAGAGCGATGCGTTCGCAATGCATAGGTCACCGGTTCGATCCCGGTCGGCTCCACCGATTAGGCCCGTCGACACTAGTC
>JAYWEH010000236.1:0-4927 GCA_043780025.1 Deltaproteobacteria bacterium | reverse complement strand
GCGCGCGCTGTTCGTCCACGTTGCTCACCGGGATGTAAAAGCTGGCTCTCACGCCGAGCCGCTTTAGTACTGGCAAGGCGTGCTCGTGGTTGTCGAGCGCCCCGTCGTCAAACGTCACGGCCAACGGTGGCCGCTCTGCCGTCCGCCCCTCTTGCCAGAGCCGATACGCTTCGATCAGAGGCATGCAGGAGAAATGCACGGACAGCCGCCCGAGCACCTGCTCGAGTTGTTCGGGCGTGACCGCCAACCCCGGCAACGGGTAGCTCCTCAGCTTGTCCTTCGGCAACACGCGGTGGAACGTGACCACGGTGAGCGCGCCACGAGCAAACCGCGCCGGCCGAGTGGCGCCGACGCGCGACAGCAGCCCGGCCACACTGTCGCGCAACACCGGCTTGCAACTGTCGCCCAAGCGGCGCAGCGGTTCGAGGCGAGTGGCGGCGACCAGCGACCCCACCGACCCCAGCGAAGCGAGCGAAGCCAACGACACTAGCGAACGCAGGGGATTCAGCACGCGGCTCCATTCGGGCTCGGCGGTGCCGGCGCCTTGTATTCCATCAAGCCCGAGTAGCGACCGCGCAAGCGGTTACTAAAGTACGTGAGAATGCCGATCGATTCCGGCAATTTACCCAGCATGCAAAAGCCCGCGTAGAGCGCCGCGAAACGCCGCTCGTCGCCCTGCCGGCGCCGCTCGCGATAGGCGCCAAAGGCAGCGCGCGCAAAGGCCGCCGGCACGCAGAACAGGATCACGCTAGCGGGTCCGAAGCCGATGCCTGCCGCCGCGAACACCAAGCTGCCACACCACAGACCGGGCAACACGAGCCCATACGTGAGCGCACTCAGCGTGCGGCGCACATTGTGGCGGCTGGGCCCCTTGCCGTGCATCGCCATGCCCTCCGCGTAGCTGTGACCGCCGCGTGTGGCGCGCGTCCACCATTGCGCGAAGCGTGTGATGGCCGCATCGTGCAGCGTCATCTCCGCGTCGATACGCAGAATCTTGTGACCGAGCGCACGCACGCGCACGCACAGCTCCGGCTCCTCACCCGCGATCATGCCGGCGTTGAAGCCGCCCACCTCGAGGAAGATCGGGCTGCGAAACAACACGTCTCCGCCGCATTCTTCGACTTCGCCAACCTGCGCGTTCCATTCCATGTCTGCCAGGCGATTGTAAATCGACGCTTCGGGGTGGCGCTCGCGCCGGCGGCCACACACGGCTGCCACATCGGGGCGGGCCTTCAGCGCTTCCCGCGCGCGCTCAATCCAATCCGGCCGTACTTCGCAGTCGCCGTCGACAAATTGTACCCAGCGCAGTGTGGGAAAGCGCCGTGACAGCTCTGAAAATCCGGCGTTGCGGCCCCTCGCCATCGTGAACGGAATGCTGGTGTCCAGGTTCACCACCCACACACCGAGCGATTGCGCAAAACTGACACTGTCGTCAGTCGAACCCGAGTCGACGTACACGATGGGACCCGCACCTTGGGCGAGCAAGGATCTGAGGCAACGCCTCAGGCGTTCACCTTCGTTGCGACCGATCACGACGACGCCCACGGCCTCCTCGGACAACTGGCCATCAATGGGCAAACGGGGCTCCGGGGTCACGACGGACATGCGGCGAACATCCTCTCATGGTTTACCCCGAGCCCCGAGCCCCGTCGACTGGGAGTGCGTCCTGGGATATGATTTCCGGTCTCATGCCTGCTGCCCCCCCTTCTGCTGCGGATCTTCCTGGCGTGGCCCCGATTGCACCCCCCGCTGCACCACCGATTACGCCTCCCGGCGCGCAGGAGTCGGGCAGCGCGAGCGCGGCGCGGGCGGATGTTTCACCCCCCGGCGAGCGCGCGCCGGAAAGTATCGTCGATGCCCAGCTCAGCAGCGTCGAGCTCCTGGGCATGCGCCTCGCGGCGTGTTCGGAGCCCGAGCTGCTCGACATGTTGTTCGGTGCGCTGGCCCGCCGCCGCGGCGGTTGGCTGGTCACGGCGAACCTGGATTTCTTGCGGCGCTTCCATCAGGACCCGCGCATGCAAGCGCTGTACTCGCAGGCAGACGTGCGCGTCGCCGACGGCATGCCGTTGGTTTGGGGCGCCTGGCTTCGCGGCACGCCGGTGCCCGAGCGCATCGCCGGTTCGTCGTTGATGCGGCCGCTCGCCGAGCGGGCGAGCCGCGAAGGGCGCCGCGTCTATTTCCTGGGCGGCAACACCGGTACTGCGGAAGCCGCCGCTCGAGTGCTCTCGGCGGAGTATCCTGGCCTGCTCGTGGCGGGTTGTGCGAGCCCGTGGTTGCCGGCGGAGCCCGACGACGCAGCCGTGGAGCCCTGGCGCCAGGCGCTCACCGAAGCACAGCCGGACATCGTGTTGGTGGCGCTCGGCTCCCCCAAGCAGGAGTGGCTGATCAGCAAATTGCGCCGGTCGCTGCCCGGTTGTTGGTTCATTGGGGTCGGCATGAGCTTCAGCTTCACCACCGGTGAAATGCCGCGGGCTCCGATCTGGATGCAGCGTTCGGGCCTGGAATGGGTCCACCGACTCGTCAGCGAACCGCGCCGGCTCGGCAAGCGTTACCTGTGGCACGATGCCCCGTTCGGGGTGGTGCTGCTCGGGCGCTGCCTGCTCGATCGAGTAAGGCAGCGTTAGCTCGAAAAAAAAGGCCTGTCGCGAAGGAGCGCACATGACGGACTTCGATGTGGGCATCGTCGGCGGCGGCGTGATTGGTCTGAGCTGCGCGGCAATGCTGGCCAAGGCAGGGCGCTCGACTGTGCTGCTCGAGCGGCACGCACGGCCCGGGCAGGAGACCTCGAGCCGCAACAGCGGCGTGATCCACGCAGGGCTCTACTACCCGACGCATTCGCTCAAGGCGCTCACGTGCGTGCACGGGCGCGAGCTCCTGTACCAGCGCTGTCGGGCGCACGGCATCGGACACAAGAAGACCGGCAAGCTGCTGGTGGCCACGACCCCGGAGGAGGAGCAAAAGCTCGAGGTCATCCATGCGCGAGCCCAGAGTAACGGCGCAGGCGATCTGAAGCCACTGAGCGGGCGTGAGATCGCGGCGCTCGAACCGCGCGTGTCCGCGCTGTCCGGCCTATGGTCGCCCGAAAGTGGCATCGTCGATGTGCACGAGCTGATGTATAGCTACCAAAAAGAAGCGCTCGATCACGGCGCCTTGATCAGCTTCCAGTCAGAGCTTCATGCCCTCGAAGCCTCCCATCGCGGGTTCGAGCTGCGCGCCTCGAGCGCCGGCGCACCCACCGATCCGATCCGCTGCGCGGTCGTCGTCAATGCGGCAGGTCTGTTCGCGGACCACGTCGCGAGTCTGGCGGGCCTCGACATCGATGCGCTCGGCTATCGATACCATTGGTGCAAAGGCGACTATTTTTCGCTCGCCCCCGAGCTGCGAGGCCTGGTCCAGCACCTCGTGTACCCCGTGCCCGTGCACGCGGGCCTCGGCATCCACATCACGTTTGATCTGGGCGGCCGCCTGACGCTAGGCCCTGACACGGAGTACGTCTCGGAGCTCTCGTACCGAGTCGAGCCCGCGAAGCGCTCGGTATTTGCCGCGGCCGCGCGCCGCTACCTGCCCGAGCTCGAGGACGAACACCTATTTGCCGACTACGCAGGTATCCGCCCCAAGTTGCAGGGGCCGAAGGACGGCTTTCGGGATTTCGTGATCGAAGACGCCGCGGTGCATGGCCTGCCTGGTTTGATCAACTTGATCGGCATCGAGTCACCGGGAGTTACCGCCAGCTTGGCCATCGCGGCCCGGGTCTCCGCCTTGGCGGCGCACTATTTTTGAAGCGGCGCGACTGCCGTACCACGCGTCACCCCGCTTCCGCTGTGGCCTCGCAGGGGGCGGGGACGTGCGCCAGACCTTCGGCAACGGCGCGGGCGAGTTGATCAGGCGTGAACGGCTTCTGCAACACCTCGCGAGCCTCGAAGCGGGCGAGCAACCCCGGATCATAGCCGGACATGAATAGCACCGGCAGCTCGGGACGGGAGCGACGCAGCTCGGCGGCGAGCTCCGCGCCGTTCGAGCCAGGCATGACGACGTCCGTGAGCAACATCGAAATCCGCTCGCCTTGGGCCGCCCAGACCTCCCGCGCCACATTCGCGCCCAGGGCGACCAACACCTGATAGCCGTAGCGGCGCAGCAAACGCGCGGTCACCTCCAAGACGGCCTGCTCGTCATCCACGACCAGCAGACATTGAGAGCGCGCCACCGGGTAGGAGCGCGGCCGCACTTGCACTTCCAATTGCTGGGTCGGCGGATCGCAGGAAGGCAGATGCACCGTCATGCGGGTGCCTTCACCGAGCCGACTTTGCACCGCAATGCTGCCGCCGCTCTGCCGCACGATGCCATGCACTGCGGACAGGCCGAGCCCGGAACCGTGGTGTTGCTCCTTGGTCGAAAAGAAGGGCTCGAAGATGTGCTCGAGCGTCTCATCGGTCATGCCGATGCCCGTATCCGTGACCGAAAACTCCACGCTGCCTTCGCCAGTGTTGCGCGTGCAGACGGTCAGCGTGCCGCCGTTCGGCATGGCGTCACGCGCATTGAGCACGAGATTGACGGCGACTTGCTCCATTTGTTCGGCGTCGGCGTTGACAAACCACAGATCGGAGCCGAGCTCGCTGTCGAGGCGCACCGTCGCCGGCAGGAGGCGACGAAATAGTGGCAAACTGCGCTGCAGCAGATCGTTGAGGCGCAGCGGCTTCGGGTTGTGGCTTTGCCGGCGGCCGTAGGCCAAGAGTTGGCGCGTCAGCCGCGCGCCACGCTCCACGCTGGTGGCGATATCTTCGAGCAGACCCCGCCCCTCTTCGCTCGACACGCTGCTCGACAAGAGCTCGGCGGCGCCGCCCACGGCGGTGAGCAGGTTGTTGAAGTCATGCGCCACACCGCCTGCAAGCACACCCACGCTCTCCTGGCGTTGCGTGCGCAAGAGCGC
>JAYWEH010000235.1:0-11699 GCA_043780025.1 Deltaproteobacteria bacterium | reverse complement strand
CGCTGGGCGCCGACGGGCAATACGTCTACCTCTCGCACGAATATAGCGGCGGTTCTCTCAGAACCTTTCCGTACCGCTGGACCCCTGCAGAAGGTTTGGTGTCGCTCGCCGCTGCTTGGGGCGTGGCAGGTACGGAGTTCGGTCGAACGGCGGACGGCCGGGAGCTCTACGGTGCGATTCTCGACGTCAGCCAGGATGGCGACGCGGTCATCGGCATGATCTTGGACGACGAAGTATCGGAAGCTACCGGTGGTGTGGTGTCCGTGGCGAGTGAACCCTCCGTACAGCTCGACTTTCTGCCGTTGGCGATGTCGAATGATGGGCGGGTCGTTGTCGGCGTCAGGGATGGGCGCGCGATGATCTGGGACACGGCGGGTGGCACTCGGCAGTTGGCTGATGAGGTGACTGGGTGGAGTCAGCACGCGGTGGTGCTGTCCGACTCCGGCGCGGCGGCGATCGTCAACGGTCTAGAGGGCGAAACCCTCTACTGGAGTCGTTCAGGCGGGGTGGTGCGGTTGGTGGATCTGCTGGGTTTGTCCGCTGACACTTCACTTTCTGCTCGAGTGAGTGACGACGGAGAGGTGGTCTACGGCAGTGCATCGGATAGCGCGACCGGGCATTCGGCTGCGTTCAGGTGGACTGAGTCGAGGGGAGTGCAATGGCTCGAGGCATTGCCTTTCGTCGATGCCGCGGCTCGCTACCGGGTGTTGCACGCCACGAGTGACGGTCGGGTGTTGATCGGATCCGTGACCCTGCAGGACGACACGAGCGCCGGCTTTTTCAGCTGGAGCGAAGAAGCTGGCACAAAACAGATCATCCTCGCGGACAAAGATGCGACGCCCACCTATTTCAGTTCGCGAGGCGATACGATCATCGGAGCGTACTCCGGGAGCCCCTTCCGGTGGAATGCCGTGACCGGCCTCAGCGACGTCATCCATTCCGACGCGGGGCGCGTTCATGTTGCGCTCGACGGTGACCTCATCGTCGTCGAGGAGACCCCTGACGCACCGCGAGCCCTGAAATTTGGACGTGCGCTCGAGAGCGCGCAGCGCTTGCCCATCGAGATCATCCTTTCGGATCTAGTTCCGACTGGCTGGCAAGCAGCGCAGATCGCGAAGGTCTCCGCCAATGGTATCGCCGTGGCGGGCGCTGGCAGCGATCCGTCCGGTCAGCGGCAAGGCTGGCTGGTTCGAGTCAAGGAGCGCTGTCAGTGAGTACTCGCGCGCGACGCGCGCAGGAAGCGTTCCATGTCGAGGCGCTGTCCGGTTTGCCTTAATAACTCGGCGGCGCATTGCCATTCGCCCGCGGCCCCGTTTCCCCGCGCCCCTTCGAGCACCGCACGGCTTTCCGCGGTCGCGGTGTGCCAACCGCCGGTGCCAGAAGAAGTCGGCCATTTGTGCCGCCATGGTCAGAAAGCCTTATTCGGCTGCGGCCATCTTGCCGACGGGGCTCGTCGCTGAGGTGCCCTTTGAGGGGACCGCGGAGCGGATCGAATACCAGCCACCACCCGGCACCTATCGCGACGGCCCGCCGGAGTGGTGCTCGCTGTCCTTTGGCCTCTCCTCGTCAGGCCACGGTGGTTCAATTGCCGCGTTGAGTTGGGCGGTGGCTGTTTTGATGCGGCGGCGACGGCCAACGTGATGGTCAGACTCGAAAGTGCGCTTCGTACTGCTGAACCGCGTCGGGTAACGCTGACCAGCGTTGCGCCGAGCGGAGATAGATGTAGCGAAAGTCGCATTTGTCAGGGTTGATCCACGCCGGCTCGTCAAAGCTGCCCGCGTCGACCGCAAAGACGCCTGGCGCCCACTCCAACGTGAACCCGATGTTGGTGCCGCAGCTCGTACAGAAATGCAGATCCAGCCAGCGCCCCGATTCGTCAGACATATGGCGATACACCTTGGGCGCTGCGCCCGTGAGTTCGAATTGTGCGCTCTGGAAAACGGCGCCGACGCCGAACGCCGAGCCCGTACGGCGCTGGCACCACCGGCAGTGGCAAACCGTCACTCGGGCTGGTTCGCCCGTCGTTCGGTAGCGAACGGAACCGCAGACACAGCCACCGTCATGTACTTCGGCCACGCGGGATTTGTACTGAGCGCACGGCGTCGCAAGACTCCGCGTGCAACTCATTTGGCAATCCAGAGCACGCCGCCTTCGACCTGAACTGAACCGACGGCCATCGGGGTACCGAGCGCGATATAGACTTTGCGATCGTCGAGCGCCAGCGCGAGGGCCTCCGATATGGGAGGCGTGATGGTCGTCGCGCCCGTCGCCGGACAACCGGTGGCGGGGCAACGCTTTACGGCTTCTCCGAGCGGCGTGGTCTCCACCCAGTAGACGTCGCCGTCGTCGACCGCCAGCGCCAGCGGCGACACCGGGCCGGAGAAGCGATCGGGCGGCAGCGTCCCATTGCCGCCCGGAAGCGCGATCGACGAGACGTGATCGCCCGAGATCCAATACAGGCGAGCCCCGTTGGCGGCGAAGCCAAATGCGGCCGCTTCATTGGCCACGGTGTTCGGCTCCTCACCGGTCGACGAAACGCGCAGTATCGCGTTCGGATTGCCGGCGTCCGAGCCCCACAAGGCGTTCGCGGTGTAGATGAACTCGAACGCGAAGGTGCCGACAAGGCGGGTCTGAATCAATCCCCCTGCCGTGGGGGACGCGAACAACGCGCCGTCCAGAAAGTTGTAGTAAAATACACGGTGGCCGATCCGATCGACGACCACGGAGCTGCCCTCCGCCGTGCGATCGAGGCTGAGCGGCAGCTGTGTCGTTGCGCTGTCATCGGCGCAGTCGATGACCGGGCTGCGCGAGGGGCACCTGATTAGCAATGTGTCGCGGTCGGGGGCACGCCAGAGATAAAAATAAGCGTCGTCTTCGTCGAAGTTTTTCAGCCCGCCGAGAGCGATGGCGACCTGCGGCTCGACCACGGAGCCATCCCGGCGCGCGCGATGGACGTTGCGGTTGATGCTGCCCGCATCCGAGCTGTACACGGAGTCCCCCACCACGCGCACCAGGGCTTGCCTCTCGCCGTAGTCCGCGAGAACGCTGAGTGCGCAAATGCCTCCCTCGCACGCGGCGCCCAAACACGAATGCCCGCAGCGACCACAATGATCGGGATCGCTGTTCACGTTGACCTCGTCGGCAGCGGCACCGTTGCAGGTCTGGCATTCAGGGCCGTCGACGTCCGACCACGCGCTGGCGGCGCGCTCCGGATCGCAGACCTGACACGGGTCGTCGGGACGGGCTACCGCTGCTTCGAAACACGTGCCGTCGATCGAACAACCAAGGCATGGCTCCGGATCCGCGGAGGAACCACTCGCGCCGTCGCTGACCGAGCCGCCTTGCCCGCTCGGCGGATTCGCACTGGGAGGAATGGGTGGCGCGGGGCCATCACCGGGCTGGACGCTGCGCGTCTCTCGCGCGTCGAGCGAGCAGCTCGAGCCGAGCAAGAGTGCCCAGAGAAACCAGGAAGATGAGCGGGCCATGCGAGTGGGTGCCGGTGCGAATGTAGTCCGGGGCGTGGGACAGGGAAGTGGCAAGTACCAAGAATTCAACGGCTTCTGGTGCGTCGGCTGCGTTGTGCCGGGCCGTTCCGTGGTAGGTTTCCGTCATGCGGACTTTGGGACGGCTTTCAATCGCGTTATTGCTCTGCGGTTGCGGGGGCCGCGCGGACGTAGCCGCGACCGAGCTCGGCGGCGACACGCGCACGGATGGTGATGAAGTGTTGCCGGGTCGGGGCGTGATCCCCGATCAGGGCGCTGTGCCAAGCCTCGAGGAGCCGGCCTCCTCCAATCCGAATCCGGAGCGACCCCGCAATGGCTACGTGCCGCAGAGCGAGCCACCCAGTGCAGACCAAGACGACGCGAGCAGCAATCCCGAGGACGACCGTGCTGTGATTCCACCGGTCTGCGAACTTCGGGAGATCGAAGCCTTGCTTCAGGACAAATGCGCATTTTGCCACAAGTCGCAGAACTTCCGCGTCGGATCCGACTGCTATTGCGAGGAGGAGCCGGTGCGCATGTCGGGGTTGATTGAAAGGGGCATTGTGATTCCCGGCAATGCCGAGATGTCCTTGCTGGTGCGTCGTGTGGTCCTGGGCGAGATGCCGCCAGCGAACCAGGGGTATGCTCCTCTGCCCCGCGCGGACGTGAGGCGACTGGAGGCCTTCATCGATAGTTTGGCCCCGGATGCCGGGGTGAGCTGCCCGGATTCCGAAGCTACGGAAGAGTAGAGTCACGGCCTGGGGGCTCGCGTCATCGCGACGCACTTGACAGCAGCATGAAGGTCGCAATACTTAAGTTCGGGCTTAAGTGTTGCTGGCGCTTTGCGAGCGCTGAAAGGAGCCGCTTTGTCGCTCACGCTCTATTTCCATCCCCTGGCGTCCTATTGCCACAAGGCGCTCGTCGCGCTGTACGAGAACGAGACGGCGGGCGGGCGTGAACGCCTATCGGTCGGCCCCGAGGGGGGCAGCCCACACGTGTTCGAGGCCCGATATCACGACGTGCTGGCAGATCGCCGCATCATCTACGCCTATGACATGTACGTCGGCGCGGAGCGGATCTCGATCTCGCTAGCGACGATCGAGTTTGAGGCGAAGGGCAGGGGCACGCGCATGCTGTTCACCGAGCAAGGGGCATTCTTCAACGGCGACGAGGACGCGAAGGAGCGCGCCGAGGGCACGCGCCTTGGCCTCGACAATCTGGCCGCCGACCTCGAGCGTTGGCCGGAGTGAGTCGCGGTCGATGAGGCGAGAATGAATACGGCCGCGTCGCTCGATCGCGTGTTCGAAGCGCTGGCGGATCCAACGCGGCGCCAGCTGCTCGAACGCTTGAGCCTGGGGCCCGCGTCCGTGAGTCAACTCGCCGAGCCTTTGCCCATCTCGCTGCCCGCGGTGGTGCAGCACCTGAAGCTCTTGGAGGGTAGCGGGCTCGTACGCTCCGAAAAATTGGGTCGCGTGCGCACCTGCTATATCGAGCCTGCAGCGTTGAAGAGCGTGGAGCAATGGATCAGCGCGCGGCGCGTGGGTTGGGAACGGCGCTTCGATCGATTGGGAGCATTGCTCGACGCGGTGGAGCCGCCCCTGAGCGGAGGGGGCGCGCAAGCGCCGTCAAGGCGACGCCGTCCGACCCGCCGTTGAGGGGGGGCGCGCAGTCACGTCGGCCCGCGCCTTGGCGGTGCTTCGGGCGTGTATCCGCTGCTGGAGCCTTGTGATGACTCTGGAACCTCGAAGCGCGACGGGCGAAAGTGCTCGACAAAGCGATGGTGGTCGACGTCGCGGACCGCGGCCGCGCTGGTAACTAACGGGCCAGTGCGCAATTCTCAGGGCTAGACCCCCGCGACGCCCGTGGTGTAGATTCCGCCAGCGCGCTTCGCGCTTTCAACGCCTTCACTGGAGGGAACATGTCAGTGTCCACTGCGTCGGGGAACGCTACGTCAGACAATCTGCCGATGGTTCCGTTGTTGGTCGGGGGTGAGCCGGTGGTCACGGGCGAGTGGCTCGACGTGGCGGATCCGGCGGCACCGCGCAAGATCGTGGGGAAGGTCGCGATGGCAAACGAGAGCCTATCGCGCCGAGCGGTCGACACAGCCGCCGCTGCAGCGGAAGGCTGGGGCGCGATGGAGCCCGAGCGGCGCGCAGAGGTGCTGCTCGGTGCGCTGGCCGCGCTGGAGGCCGATCGCGCGGCCAACGCCGAGATCCTGGTGCGTGAGAACGGCAAGGTTCGCCGTGAGGCCGAGGCCGACGTGGCGGTATTCGCGGGCCGTTTTCGGCTCGCTGCGGAGCTCGCTGGGGAATTGTCGGAGCGGCGGCGCCTCCCCTACAAGGGCGGCAGTGACGCGCGGCCCGCGGGCGCGCCACCCTACCGAAGCGAGGTGACGCACCTGCCGCTCGGGGTCGTGAGCATCATCGTCCCGTACAACTGGCCTCTGGCGATCCTGTCCGCGAGCCTGCCATTTGCGCTCGTGGCCGGTAACGCCGTGATCGTGAAGCCCGCACCGACGGCGCCGTTGGCCGTGTCGCGCGTATTGCACGCCCTTGCAGCCAAGTTGCCGCCGGGCGTGCTCAACATCGTGAGCGGTTCGAACGCGGCGGTCGCGCCGCTGATCACGGACACGCGAGTCGGTCGTGTCGTGTTTACGGGCAGCACGGCGGGCGGCAGGGCCGTCATGCAGCTGGCCGCCGGCAGCCTCACGCGCGTCACGCTCGAGCTGGGCGGCAATGACCCTGCGCTCGTGTTGGAAGACGCGGAGCTCGATCGTCCGACGCTGGAGCGCATGGCCCGCGCGTGTTTCCTGACGACGGGGCAGGTGTGCATGGCGATCAAGCGCATCTACGTGCATCGTTCGCGCTACGACGAGCTCGTGGAAGGGTTGTCGGAGATTCTGGCGGGCCAACGCGCAGGGTCCGGCCTTTCGCCGACCTCCACGATGGGACCGCTCAACAGCGCCCGCCAGCGCGAGTTCGTGAGCACGCTGTGCGCCGAGGCGCGCGCAGCAGGCCACGAGGTGCGCGAGTTTGGCAGCATTGATGAAGAGGGGCTCGTGGCGGGAGGCCATTTCATGCGCCCCGCGCTCGTGCTCAACCCTGGCGCCCAGCTGCGCATCGTCACCGAGGAGCAATTTGGGCCAGCAGTGCCGATCATGCCGTTTGGCGACCTCGACGCGGTAATCGGGCAATTGAACCGCGAATGGTCGGGCCTGGGCTCGTCCGTGTGGACATCTGACATGGATCGCGCGGCCGCGGTGGCAGGGCGGATCCGCGCTGGCACGACGTGGATCAACAATGCGAGCGCGATGGCCATTGACGATCGGGCCCCCTTCGGCGGCTTCAGGCAGAGCGGCATGGGCCGCGAGCTCGGCAGCGAAGGCTTGCGCGAATTCACCGAGCCACACACTGTCACTTTCCCGGCTTGACGCCGGGGTGTTACCTTCCCGGCTCGAGGCCGGGGTGTGACCTTCCCGGCTCGAGGCCGGGGTGTGACCTTCCCGGCTCGAGGCCGGGGTGTTACTTTTCCGGCTCGAGGCCGGGGTGTGACCTTCCTGGGCTCGACGCCAGGGGCTACGCTGGCGGGGTCTCGTCCACGCCGGCGTAGCGGTGGGCGAACCAGCGCGCGAAGGCGGGGTCCGTGAACAGCCGCTCGACCTGGGCTCGGTGCAGGCGCTGTGCGAAGCGGGCCTCGGGATCGGGTGCGCCACGGCTGACATTCAGGGCGCCGCCGCAGTGTAGGGTGAGCATCGAATTAGAGAACTCTTGAGTCTGCCAAATCACTGGCAAGCGAGTCCGTGAATATTCTGCGAGCCGTTCGGGGGCGCCGCGGGTGAAGTTGTCGATCAGGCCTTCTGCGAGCTCCAGCGCGTCGTGAATGGCCAGGTTCATGCCCTTGCCACCCGCGGGCGTCACCAGGTGAGCCGCGTCTCCGGCGAGGTAAACGGGGCCGCGTTGAAGCGGCTCGCGCACCCGCACCCGCAGATCGAGAACGTCCCGCTCGATGATGGGGCCGCTCGACAGGCTGCCCGCAGCAAGGCCCAAGCGCAGCTCCAGGGCAGGACGAATGCGCTCGTCCTGCCAGTCGCCAAGCGAGTCGGACGCGGGGATCTGCAGATAGTAGCGCGTCAACTCCGGGGAGCGCCGCAGATGAGCGGCGAACCCCGTGGAGTGGGGCGCGTAGATCGTGCGCGGCGCGAGCGGAGCCATCTCGAGCATCGCCGTCAACCAACGGAAGGGGTAGGTATGGTCGTGACTCTGGATGCCGTTCGGGACGAGGTTCGAGCCCGCTCCCGCGGCGAGGACGACAGCCTGACACCGAATCTCGAGCTGCGCGCCCGTGGCGATGCGCGCGCGCACGCTCGCGCCGGAGGTCTGCTCGTCATTGGCGCCGAGTGGCTCGATGGATCTGACCTCGGTCGAAAAATGCACGCGGCCAGCGCGGGCGATCAATTGATCCAGCCACGCGCGTACCAGGAGATGTTGGGGGTAGACGAAATGCCCGCGCCCGCCCGTCCAGGCGGCATAGTCAAAGATATGCGCCGCTCCGTCGACACGAAATTCGACGACGCCGTTGGTGGTGCCTCGTTCGAGGATCGGCCGAGCGAGGCCGGAGGGGCAGAGGGCCTGGACGGTGCGATCCTCGATCATTCCCGCACGCGCCCGGGCACATAGCGTTTCTGAGCTGAGGCGTTCGAGCACGACACAGGGCACGTTGGCCTGGAGCAGGCGATGGGCGACCACCAGCCCCGCTGGACCCGCGCCCACGACGCATACGCTCGACTTTAGCGGCTCCACGCTCGACTCCTATTCTCGACTCCTATCGAGTTTGTGCGGGGCTGTCCACGCCGCTCGCGGCAGAGCCAGCGTGGCGCAAAAGCGGCTCGAGACGCTGCCCCGGCCTGTGGTAGCGTGCCGAACGGAGTAGCGGCATGAAGCACAGCGGCGATCGCATCCTCACGACACACACTGGCAGTTTGCCTAGACCGGACGATCTGGTGCGGATGAACTGGGCCAAGGCAGACGGCGTGCCGCTCGACAACGCAGCCTTCGAGGCGCGTGTCGAAGAGGCGGTGCGCGAGATCGTGCAGAAGCAGCTCGACGCCGGCGTCAGCATCATCAACGACGGCGAGATGTCGAAGCCGAGCTACGCCACCTACGTGAAAGATCGCTTGCACGGCTTCGGTGGTTCATCCGTGGAGAACTATTTCTTCGCGGATCTCGCGGAGTACCCGAAAAGCGCCGAGCTCGTGGCAGCCAATCCGGGCCGTCGCAAACGCCATGCCCCCGCGTGCAATGCCCCGATCTCCGTCAAAGATGCGCGCGCGGCTCAGGTTGACATGGACAACCTCATTAGCGCTACACGAGAGCTGCATGTCACCGGCCTATTTTCGAGCGCGGCGTCGCCCGGGGTGATCTCGATCTTTTTCGCCAACGAACACTACCAGAGCGACGAACAATATCTGTTTGCCATCGCAGAGGCCATGCGCCACGAGTACGAGTGCATCGCGGCGGCCGGCGCGAGCGTGCAGGTGGATTGCCCCGATCTGGCGATGGGCCGGCACTCGAGCTACGCCGGGCTCGATCTGCCCGCTTTTCGTCGTCGGGTGGCCATGAACATCGAGGCGTTGAACTACAGCTTGCGCAACATCCCCGCCGAGCAGCTGCGCATGCACCTGTGCTGGGGGAACTATCCTGGCCCGCACCACTGCGACGTTCCGTTGTCGGAGATCATCGATCTCGTGTGGACGGCCAAGCCATCGACGATCTTGTTTGAGGCAGCCAACCCGCGCCACGCGCACGAGTGGACGCTGTTCGAGACGGTCAAGGTGCCGGACGGAAAGATCCTGTGCCCCGGTGTGATCGAATGTCAATCCAACTACATCGAGCACCCGGAGGTGGTGGCCCAACGCATCGAGCGTTATGCGCGACTGGTCGGCCGTGACCGCGTCATGGCGGGTGTGGACTGCGGCTTCAGCATCCACGCGGGCATGCGAGGGATCGACCCCGACGTGGTCTGGGGAAAGCTCGAAGCATTGGCCAAGGGTGCCGAGCTCGCGACCCGGCGCCTCTGGTGACGCAATTGGCCGGCTAGCGGCAGAAGTACAGGTGCTGGTTGAACGACGCGCGCTGAAAACCGCGAGTAAGAGAATGCGAGTTCAGCTGATGTTGATGCCGAGATGGCGGCGCAGAGCGCCATACTCGGCGCTCGCCGAGAAGCCGAGCAAGTCGGAGAGCAGCGGGCCGCGGGGCCCTTCTTCTCGCTCCAGTAGGCGTGCGGCGATGCCGAGATCGTCACACAAAAGGAGCCCTGCGCGGACGCCGGTCTTGTCAGCGCCTTCGCTCCATTGGAGCAGATTAGTACGGCCGCCTCCGCCGACAAACGACTTGAATTGGCGTCGCAGCTCCTCCAGGTGGCGCTCCTCGAGCAGCGGCTTCAAGGCGTCGACGGAGGGTTTGACGCGCTTCTTCACGTGTTCCGCAATGGGGAGTGCCGGGTTCCCCAACAACAGGCCCGCGAGAAACAGACTCTCCAGCTCCTGCACGTCAGGGAACAAGACGCGTGCGAAGAACTCGGCCCGGTAATAGCTCATGTGGCGCCCGGCGAGGAACGCATGTTCGCCGGGCTTCATGCCGCTCAGCACGCGCTTGCCGAGCAAGGACCACGGGGGTAACCCGGGTACGTGCGCATAGCCGACGTCGCGCTCGGGATCAGTAAAGATACTCGGGGCTGGCATGCCGAGCAGCGTCGCTGCCCAACGCAAGGCGCGCACGGCGGTAATGGTGGTCTTGGCGGCGTCCTGGCGATGGGATTCGTCGAGGTGCGGCAGCTTCTTGTCGCGCTGCAAGGTCGCGACGCGGCCGACCAGCGCGGCGGGTGTGACGAGCGACAGGATCTGATTTGTCACGAGGGACAGGCTCGGGTGGTTGAGGTCGTGGACCCAATGTTCGGCATCGAGCGAGCGTTGAGGAGCGATCAGGCCTTCGGCTTTGTGCTGGTCGACGCGGCGCCTGTGTTCAGCGCTGCCCGCATCGAGCGTGACGAGCGCGCGCGCGGCGAGGCAGGCGGCGTCAGCATCACCGCTGCGCTCGCAGGCGTCGTACAGAGCCGTGAACAGTTTGGGGTTGGTGGGATCGCGCACAATCCTGGCGCGCATTCGGTCGAGCGGGTCGTCGGTGCTGACCTCTTCTTCGACGGCGCTCACGTCGATTTCGACGTTGAAGTGCGCGCGCGCGTCACGCAGCTCGGCTTCGAGCTCTGCCACGCGAGCTCTCAAGCGCTCCACTTCGCCGAGGAGCAGGGCGCTGGGCGCTTCCCCGGATGCCGGGGGTTCGGCTTTCGCCGCGTTCGGATCGGTCTGCCACGGCTCGACCACGGACACGCGGTGATGCGCCTCGTACGCCGCGATCATCGCCCGCTCGAGCTGCGCGAGCCTGTCGGCGTCGAGCCCCAAGTTTTTCGCGACTCGGTCCAGACGTTCGCGTTCGTCCGCGGTGATCACGCCATCGTCCAGCACGTCCCGGAAAAGCTCGCGGTAGTGGTCGGCATAGGGCCCGAGCTCGAGCCCGCCTCCGACCTGCCCCGCATCAAAACCAGAGCCGACGTCGAATGCGCTCGCTTCTTCTCGGACACTCATGACCACCTCCACAAAAGTTCGTTCCGGCCACAACGGCGCTACCCGAACTCCCGGCAAGGGCCGGGCGGCGCGGTGCCACGCTTCCCGACCGGAAATCCTCGGCCGACATCAGGTCGCGCCATTGCCGCGGCTTGCTCGAGGGCACGTCCGCGCGGAATACTGGGTTGTATGCCGTTTTCGGGCCGCCGAGCCCTGGACGCCGCGCTCCGACGCGGCGCCCGCCTCTGCTGCACCGGGCTATCGGTATTGATCCTGGCGCCTGCCGCGGCATGGGCGTCGGATGTCGCACCGCCGATTGCGGCCTGGAAGGCGCCAGAAGCGTGTCCCGGAGCCGACGTCGTGTTGCAGCGCCTCAGCAGCGTGTTGGGCCGTCCTGCGAGCAGTTTGGCAAGCGCGGGCGAGGTGCGCGGCGAGATCCGCGCCGGCGCCGGGGGCGGTTGGGAGCTGTTACTCGAGATCCGAGAGCCTTCGGCGCCGACCGACGCCGCGGTCGATGCTCGGGTGCTCCGTGCGTCGGTCTGTGACGATCTCGCCGATGCAGCGGCGGTCGCCATCGCGATCGCGCTCGGCGGGGGAGC
>JAYWEH010000234.1:0-4943 GCA_043780025.1 Deltaproteobacteria bacterium | reverse complement strand
CATCCGTGCCACGGGCTGGGCTTGGAGAGATCGCCATCCGGCGTGGTCGATAGGGACGACACGGCCGTGCTCGCGATGCACCGCATCCTGGTCACCGGGACGACAATGATGGCCCGAGCGCGGCGATGCGAGTAGAAGGCTGCGAGCATCGCCGCTCTTGGCCGAAAAACCGTGCTCTCAGTAGGTGATGGGTCGGGACGGGCTCCACATCGGCTCCCGTCCCGATCTGCTGCGGCGACTACTACTTCTCTGGCCAGCCCTTTGGCAGGCGCACTATGGGCAATTGATCCCACGTGCGCCCGTCGAGTTCTCGGCCAGCCGCCTTCTTGGTCAATCTCTCCATTTCAGTGCCGAGAACGAGAAGGCGTCGCTTGGGCGGCGTTTCTGATGACTCGTCAGTGGGCCGCCAGCTGCCCCATTGCTTCCAATGAAATGCCACATCAGCTGCCACAGATTGATCTCGCAAGTCTCGAGCCCAATCGAGCGCTGTGGGCCTGGCGCCTGCCTTACTCTCGCCACCTGAGATCACCCAATTGATCATTCCCAGCTCTTGCCCCAGAAAGGGAGTCAGGTCGATGGAGCCCAGCAATGGCTCGCACGAGACGAAACGTACGGGGGCTGGGATACGGAGCAAGTGTTTGAGCCGCTTGTTCGCGTAACGTTGGTTCTCGATGGTAGCGCCGATCCAGACATTCGGTGGCCAACTCATGAGCCATGACTTGGGAACCATCTTGAGGACATTTTCTGGGCGCTTGGTCAGCAATTGCCAGTCCAGGTGTGGAGTGTCCTCGATGAGCTTCCACAGGCGCGAGCGCTCAGCATCGAGGTCTGCTCGCCGTTCGAACACATCGCACATCGACGCGCAAAAAACGCAATCACGCTCACCGGCATCGCGCGCAGCCCGGTTCCATGCGTGCGGCTTACGCCAGGTATCATCGGAGAGAAATCTCCGTGGTGCATCCTTGCCCCAAACCTTGTAGCCCCGCCACATGGCGGTGAGCATCGCGTAGCACCGGTCGCACGCTGGTGAAATCTGCGTACACCCCCACCAAGGGCTGAACGTGTGCGTTGTCCACTCGATTGTCGAATTTGTGGCCATTTCTGTTCCTCTTTTCTTTCATTGATTGGTTCATGTGAGTGAGAGTCCATTTCGATTCACCTTCGTCGTGAGTTGATGTTCGTCGCCCGAGCGCCCCGATTGAGCCCCAAGGTTCTCCGCTCGTGATCGCGAGAAGCACAGCTGGAGCCGTGCGCCGGCGGTACCTCAAGGCCCGGTGGCGATCACAGCGGGAAGTAATCGGGGGCAATGCAGCATCGTGCCGCGCGAACACAGGTCGTGTTCGCACGCCAACAGCTCCCGCCCCTCCCGGGCAGGAGCACCGTGTCAACGTCGCTCGCGCCCGCCTCGCTCACCCCACGAACGGTGGCGAACAAGGATGAGCCCTGAGCGGTTGCGATCGTGTCCCGCGCAGCCAGCTGGCGCCGCGCAGGACAGATCGATCGAGATCAGCGCTTGGTCACACGCCGAACTCTTGCGCCTTCGCGAGGCGGAACCTCAGATTTCGGAGCGAGCTCCGCACGGAGCTTGCGCCGCGCTTTCTGTCGCGTGACTGCAAAGCGCAGGTCGCCAGTTACCAAAGCATACGCGCATCCCCACGACCGTCTCAATATGGCGTCCATCCACTCGGTTCTCGAAATACTGTCCCACGCCGCAGCCTGGACGAAGGTTGCGGCGAAGGGAATTGCTGCGTGCTCTGTGTTCATTCTCACTTTCCGTCTCCTGTTTTCTCGCGATCCTGAAATGGATCACGACCGCTGCCGCCCACCCGTGCGCGATCAGTATCGGCGCTAGCGACGCGGACTACACGGATGCGTAGCCGCGAACTGGGGCGGGTCCGACGCGTGGTGGACCGGACCGTCTGGGTGCCTTGGATCAAAGGGCGGAGTGCCGCGCCAGAAGGTTCCGCCGCGATCTTAAGCCACGAAGAGGTCAAGCACGGTCACGGCAACTGTTCGCTTCCACCGAAGGTTCAAGCTCCCTAACCGCGCGCGCCTCAAGCCAACGCATCAACTCGTCTCGCCGGAACCTGACGGTGCGCGGGCCCAATCGCACGTACGGGATTTCGCCCCGTGCAACCCAATAGAACAAAGTGCCTTTTTTTACGTGAAGCTCTGCTGCGACCTGAGAGTAAGTGAGAAGCGGCTCCGCTTTCGAATGAGCCACGCGCTCCTCGCGATCTTGATGGACCATGGTTGACTCCGCCCCGCTTGGTGAATCGCGTTGGGGCAAGAGACCTTGGCAAGAAACGGTAGCGTGATCCCGTGCAGCTAGAGCGGTCCTGGCTGCACGGATCGGCAACTCCCCGTTATTTCTCGGATCCTGGATTGCACGGTGGTCACGGCTCACAAGGAGCACCCGTGAGGAGAGTGTTCAACTAGGACGGTTCGGGCCGGCATCCCCCGGCAGGACGAGTCGCTTAACACTGCGTCATAAAGTGTTTGCCTGACAGAGCCGATCGTGATCTACGCTGGCGATGGGACACACGCTCATCCTCCACGCAGCGAACGGCTTTCGCCCGGTCCTCGCGCCCGACCCGACGTGGCAGGAGCGGCTCGTGAAGGAGTGGGGGGCCGATCTGGGTCCCAACCATTACGACGAGTGCACCGGCGTAGGCGGGTGCTACGGTCCATCGCGATGAACAAGCGGCTCCGCAAGAAGAAGCGCGTCGGCGAGTTCAAGGAGCTCGGCTTCGAGCTGCTCGGCTACCTGCGACCCGGCATCTCCGACCGCGACATCGACGCGTTCGTCGACCGGCTCATCGTGGTCGTTGAAGCACGGAAGCTCGGCTTCGGCGGTGGCGGCGGACGTCATGGCAAGTTCGAGGGCTTCGTCACGCGCATTGGGCGCGGTAGCGCCACCGAGGACGATCGCACCGCGCTCGCTGCGTTCCTCGCGGACGAAGACGCCATCGTGCGGCACGAGGTCGGCGTGCTGCGCGACGCTTGGTACGGTTGGGACTGAGAACATGTGAGGCACGAGTCGACCATGCAGCCGACGCCGACGAGCGAGCCGGTCTTCACCTTCGTCACCTTGGGGCCAAACCGAAGCACCCGCTCGACGATCTCGTGGCCCGGCACCATGGGAAGCAAGGACCGGCCCCACTCGCCGCGTGCCTGGTGAATGTCGGAATGGCGGATGCCCGAGGAGACGATGGCGATCTCGACGTCGTGCGCACCGTGGGAGAGAGAAGCCGAGAGGCGTTTAGGTTAAGAGCGCCCATGGATGGTCAGCAAGTCCATCGGTCGCCACTCAAACCAAGTTTTCGGCGACCTCAGGTCGCCTTTCACGGCGTCAAAGCAATCGGCAGTTGAACCAATTCCCCCGGTTCATGACCCAAGCCCTTGCCAAAAAGGCCATAGTCCGCCGCGAACGCCGACGGTTGAAGGTGCGCATACCTTTGAGTCATCGTCACCGACTTGTGACCCAAAATTTTCTGCAACTTGAACAAGTCGCCACCTCGAGCAACCCAGGAACTCGCGAACGTGTGCCTCAGATCATGAAAGCGCACGTAGTAGCGGACCTGCTTGTTCTTCTTGCCTCGCGTGACCCGTGGAAAGCCTGCACGGTCGAGGACTCGGTGCAGTACTTCCTGGTAGATGCGGGCGCTCTCTTGGAACATGTTGCCATCTCGGTTGGTGAACACCAATTGGCCTCGGTGCTTCAAACGCCATGCTCGGAGTAGTGGAAGAAGCGCGTCCAGGATCGGCACATATCTTAGATCCTCCGATTTGGTCGGGCCGTCGTAGGAGCGCTGGACGGTGATCAGCCGAGTGTTCCAATCGACATCGTCCCATCGCAGGGCCGCGAGCTCGCCGGCACGCATACCGGTGTAGATGGCCGCCGCGTAAAACATGTGCACCATCTCGCCCTCCATGAACGCCGCTCGGAGAAAGCGAGCAATCTCGTCTGGCGTTCGCAGGTAGCTGTAGCTACCCGAGTGAAGTCGGATCCGGGGCTTCTTGATCACGGGCAACCGTTCCACCCACCCGAGATCCCGTGCGAGGCGCAGGATGGACCCGAGAAGAATGAGGTGATTGCTGACCGTCTTGTCCTCCTGGGTGGCCGTCGCCCGATATCGATCGATGGCCGGCACCCACGCGGTGGTGTCGTTCAGCAGGAGATTTCCGAAGTGGGCTTCCAGCGGCTTCAGGATGGAGAGGTCATCCTTTTCGCTGCGCTTGAGAGGCGCCCGGTGCTCACGCCAGTACGTCGCCGCTTCTGAAAACCGCCGCGGCTGAATCTCGGGAGGCCGAAGGCCCCTCCGCCGCTCCTCCACCTCGATCTCGACCTTCCGCAGAGCAAGCTCAGCGGTCTTGCGTTCGGTGAACGTCTTGCTGCGGCGCTTGCCGGTCTCGTCAGTCCAACGGATGCGCCACTTGTCGTAGTGCTTGCTCGCCTTGGCCACGGCAGTCTCCTGCCAGCAAGCGCGCCCGGAACCCGTGCAGCGAAGTTCGCTTTTGCTGCACGGAGCCGTCTCTCAGTCCCCGGGGGTCTTCCTACACGCGTTCGTGGCCCGGGATTTGGCCCGAACGAATCAAAAACGGGAACCACGTTTCCATGATTCCCGTTTGATGCCGTTTAGTTGCGCGGGTAGGATTTGAACCTACGACCTTCGGGTTATGAGCCCGACGAGCTACCAGGCTGCTCCACCGCGCGGCAATGACCGGCAACATAGTGGGGTCGCTCCGGAGGTCAAGCACTGAACTTCATTCGGATGCAGGTTGCCCCTCGAGGTGGTTATCGTTGACAGGGGGCGAGTGGCTAGCTAAGTATCTGCAGGATCTAACCCTCACGTAAGCGTAAGGGTTATGGTTCGTTTCGAGCCGGTCCCGATGCCTCGGCGACCGAACGGACCCTCGAAAATCGCCAATAACGCAGTGGT
>JAYWEH010000233.1:0-11737 GCA_043780025.1 Deltaproteobacteria bacterium | reverse complement strand
CGGCGCCTCCACGCGGCGGCTCGCCGCCTTCCCATTCCTCCAAATCGCCAACTGCGGCCATGTTCAGGCGAGCTCCGGATGGGGGTTCTTGACACGCGCGAGGTAGGTCGTGCGCGGCCTGACGTTGAGCTCCTCGAGCAACGAGTAGTCGCGCGAATTAGCCTTGAGCTTGGCAATGCGGCTGTCCGAGTCGTTTATATCACCGAACCAGATCGCCTGAGTCGGACAAGCGTCCTGGCAGGCTGTGGTGATCTCTCCGTCCTCTATGCCGCGGTTCTCGCGCGTGGCCCGGATCTTCGTGTCCTGGATGCGCTGCACGCAATAGGTGCACTTCTCCATGACACCGCGGAAACGCACCGTCACTTCCGGGTTAAACGCCATACTCTTGACCTGGTTCTTCTCGTCCTTCAGGTCTTCGTGGAAGTTGAAGTAGTTGAAGCGGCGCACCTTGTATGGGCAGTTGTTTGAACAATAGCGCGTGCCGATGCAGCGGTTGTACGTCATGTCGTTCAACCCTTCCTGGCTGTGCGTGGTCGCGCCCACCGGGCAGACCTGTTCGCACGGCGCGTGTTCGCACTGCATGCAGGGCACCGGCTGGTGTGTCGTCTCGGGTTGCTCCGGGTCACCCTTGAAATAGCGATCGATGCGCAGCCAGTGCATTTCGCGACCCATGGCGACGCGCTCCTTGCCGACCACGGGGATGTTGTTCTCCGCTTGGCAAGCCACCACGCAGCCGCTGCAGCCGGTGCACTTGTTCAAGTCGATGCTCATGCCCCACTTGGCGGCATCGTATTTGACAGGCTCTTTCCACAGCGACAGGAGCGGCGGATGGTGCACCATGTGTTGGGCGAAATCCGGCTTTTCCTGGTACTCGGACAGGTTGGCCTCGCGCACCAGCATGGGCAAACGGTCCTGCGTACCGAATTTGCCGATGCGGTCCATGCTGTGTTTGTCTTGCGTGGTGGCGAGCCGGTAACCGTCTCCCGTCGGCTTGACGACCGCGCCCCGCCCGAAGCTCCAGAGCCGCTTGGAGCGCAACTGGTATGCGTTCACCCCCACGAGCGGCGACGGCTCTGGCGTGCCCGAGTGGCCGCCAACACTGCCCGCGGCAGTTCGCCCAAAGCCGAGATGCAGCTTCACCGATCCAGGCGCCTGGCCCGGACTGAGCATCGCCGGCACTGTCAAACTGCGCCCATCGACGCTCACGCTGACCGTGGTGTTGTCCTGGACGCCGAGCAGGCTAGCGGTCTTGGGGCTGAGTAAGAGCGCGTTGTCCCAGGTCAATTTGGTGACGGTTTCAGGCAGCTCCTGCAGCCAGCCGTTGTTGGCGAACCGCCCGTCGTGCAAGCGGGGATCCGCGATCAGGACCAGCTCGAGATCGGCTGCGTCGACGTCACTGCCGGAGAGTTCATTGGGGGCATAGCTGAACGGCGCGAGCGCACGCAGCACGGGCCGCTCGCGCGGGAACGCGCTGCCCGGCACGATCCCGTCATGCACACTCTTGCGCCAGAGCCGCGTGTCGGCAGCCACAGCACCGAGAGTACGCTGCACGATGGCCTGCCCCTCGGACAGCTCGTCGGCGCTCAGGATCGCGAGCAATTCGATCGGCGATTTTCCGGAGTAGAGCGGGGCGATCAGGGGTTGCTGAATACTGATGGTGCCATCGCTGGCCCGTACGTCTCCCCAGGTTTCTAGAAAATGCGCCTGTGAGACGTGCCAGTCGCAGCAGAGCGCGGTCTCGTCCACGTACAGGCCCTGATGGATCTTGGTGGTTGCCCGAGCCATCGCGGCTGCGAAATCGATGTCCGCGGGGTTGGTGTACGCCGGGTTCGTATCCAGGATGAGCAGGGTCTGGACGTTGCCCGCGCTGAGCTCGAGGACGAGCGAAGCCAAACTCTCCACGGGAGACGGCTTCGGATCGGCGCCGAGCGAAGTGTAATGCAACGTGACGCCCACATTGCCGAGCAGCGCGTTGATCCGATGCACCACCGCGTGCACCTCCGGCGGTTGCGCCGGACCCACCGCGACCAGGCTCGCGCCTCGATTTGCCGCGAGGTCCCCGAGCATCGCGTTCACGATCTTGCGCAGCGCCTCGTCTTCCAGAAACTTGGCGGCAGGTAGCGGCTGCGCAGGCCCGAGCTCTCCGGACGGCGACAGCCGGCGCGTCAGCTCGGCGTCGAGATGAGCTGCCAGCGCCTTGATGTGCTCCGAGCGGAGCGAGAAACGGTGATCTGCGGCGGAGCCGGTCTCGCTGAGCGAAGACTCGAACGCGTAGAGCCGGTTCATGCTGCCGGCTTCGGGTTCCCGCCCAGCTGCCCACGCCCGAGCCAGCGCCAGACTGTCGGGGCGACAGGCGATCAAATCCGCATCGAGCGCCACGATCACGCGGGCCTTCCGCAAATCGAAGTGCGTGCGGTGGGCATTGCCAAATGCCAGCGTAGAGCCAGCTCGGTCGTGCCCGGTCTCGGCCGCTTCGTATTCGTACCAGCGCGCTTCCGGAAAGCGCGACTGCCAGCGCCGCTTCATGTCCGAGACGCTCGGCGAAGACGTGGCGCCCGAAAGCACCGCTAGCCCCTGACCCCGGCGCTCGACTAGGCCGCGGAAATGCTCGCGCGCGAACACGCGGAACTCCACCTCGGTCGCGCGCTGGACGGCTCCGCCCGTGATGCGCGCAAAACTCGTGCTGCGATCGGGATCGTACAAACCGAGCACAGACGCCTGATGCTGAGCGTTCGTCGCGCCCAGGCTGTCGGGATGGCTCGGATTGCCGTCCACCTTGATGGGACGGCCGTCGTAGCTCTTGACCCGGAGACCCACCGCAGCGCCGCCGAGCTCCATGGCGGTCATGAAATAGCGGGGCACACCCGGCATGGTGCCTTCGGGCTGCTGCACGTGGGGAAGCAGTTTGTCTTCCTGCCAGCGGCACGCCGACGTGCCGGCGAGCGCGATCGAGGCCCCGGTGATCTGCAGGAAACGGCGCCGCTCCTCCGACGTGGGCGGCTCGAGCGGAACCTCAAATTCTGGGGTCGGGGCTTGATCGTCCGGATTGGCGCGCTCGGAGAGACTCCGCCAATACCGGGAATCGTCGTTCATCGATGGCATGTGGAGCAATCAGTCGGCGGGTTGATGTGGTGCTCGGCGCGGAGCAATTGCCCCTGAGCGAGTTGGGTTTGGCCGCCCGACGGGGCATACGCCATATTGGTGATTTCGTCTTTGGGCCGGAGGTGTTGCTCCGGCGCGCGATGGCAGTCGAGACACCAGCCCATGCTCAGCGTTTCGTGCTGGAACACGACTTCCATCGTATCGATGCGTCCGTGACAGGAGGCACACCCGATACCCTGGCTCACGTGCACGCTGTGATTGAAGTAAGCGTAGTCCGGTAGATCGTGAACCTTTGTCCATTCGATGGACTGACCGCTGCTCGCGCTCTGCCGGACCGGCTCCAGCTTGGGGCTGCGTGTGTGGATGCGTTGATGGCAGTTCATGCACGTCTCGGTCGCGGGGATCGCGGCGTGCCCGGTCTGCTCCACAGTGTTGTGGCAATACCGGCAGTCCATCCCGAGCTCCCCCGCGTGCAGCGCGTGGCTGTAGGGGACAGGCTGCTCGGGGGCATAACCGACATCCGTCGTCTTCGGCGACGCGGCGTACCAGACCAGCCCGATGACGTAGATGGGAGCGAGCCCCAGCACCGCTCCCCCCAGGTGAACGAACTTGTTAGTCCAGCGCGGAAAAACAAATGGCTGCATCGTATCTATTGGGCAGGCGCTACCGATGCCTCACGCGACGCGCCCTCCCACCCTCGAGCTAAGAACGATAAGTCGATGCCGAGCTCTGACTGCGATGGCTCTGCAGTCCGAAAGCTCGGGCGCCGCCGAAGCGGCTCGGGGATCTGCACGGACAAACCCATGGACGGCTAGTTAGGCAAGCGCACCATCGTTGACAAGCTTCCATCTGGTTTCCAGGAGAAGCGCGGTCCAAAGTGACGGCCGCAGGTCGTAGGTGCGAAAGGGTACGCGAGCAAAGAAGTACGCGTGAAGGTGGGGACACCTTCAAATCCACCACCGCGTAAACGAAGGTGCTCACATCAACTCGCGAAGACCGCGAAGCTGACGAGCGCGCTTATGAACCCAAGTCAGTCAGATGTAAATGGGAACACACGCATTAAACTTATAAAAGTACACGCAAAGCGGACCGGTGCTCGACATAGGATCCACACTCAGCGGAACTCGAGTCGAGCACGCGCGCCACAGCGTCGACAGGCGACACAGCAGTCGCGGCGTCTGAGCTCAGACACCCGCTCCCCCGGGCAGACGACCCAACGCACCCTCGACGAGTCCAGCTCATCCACGCTCCCCGCCGCTCACGAGCATCGCACCGCGCTCAGACGTCGGCGAGTAGCCGGCTCATCATGGTTCCACTGTCGCAGGAAGTAGAGAGGCGACCGTGCCGGGGCTTAAAAACACCGCGGGGCTCCGGAGCCCCGCTGCAAAGACACCCGCGGGGCTCCGGCCCCGCGGAAAGAAAGGGCGCGCTCAGAACTCGCGCATCTGCTTGCGGATCTTGCCGATCGCTTGCTCTTGGAGCTGGCGGATGCGTTCCCGCGAGAGATTGTACTTGTCGCCAATCTCCTTGAGCGTGAGCTCATCTTCATTATCTAGCCCGAAACGCCAGCGAATGATCCTCGACTCGATGGGCGTCAACGTGTTGAGCAGGCGCTGCACCTCAGCCACCCAGCGTGCAGACGCCAGGTCATCGTAGGGCGACAACGAATCGTCACCGACGAGAAAGTCGATGAAGCGACGACCGTCTTCGTCGCCCACCGGGCGATCTAGCGAAAACGGCGTATCGGCGTACAGCTCGCGCACCTTGTCGAGCTTGTCCTTGGGGACGCCGGTCTCCTTTTCCAGCTCTTCCGGGGTCGGCTCCTGACCGGTTCGGGCGATCAAGGTTTGCGTTGCCCGCGAGACCCGATTGTAGGTGTCGAGCATGTGCACGGGGATGCGCACGGCGCGACCCTTGTCCGCGAGCGCGCGGCTGATGGCGTGGCGGATCCACCAGGAGGCATACGTCGAGAAGCGGTACCCCCGCGAGTGATCGAAGCGCTCCACGGCTTTCATCAAGCCGATATTGCCCTCTTGAATCAGATCGATGAGGGGCAGACGCCCCCGGTTGTAGCGACGTGCGATGCTCACCACGAGCCGCAGATTCGCCTTCACGAAGCGGTTTTTTGCTTCGCGCTGCCGATTATCCGCAATGCACACCCGCTCGACGTAACGGCGGTAGGCCTGTGTGGCCGCCACCGCGGGGCGCTCCGCCGTTTCCGGTGCGTCGCCGATGGTCTTGCCGAGCTCCACGGCGCGGCCCATCCAGATGCGATCCGAGTCGGGCAGGCGCACCGCGCGCGCCAGCTCGGCGCTGTATTGCTTCCATTGCTTGAGCTGGCTCGCGTGCAACTTGGAGCGCTGATCGCGGTACACGACACTGAGCTGGCGCAAGGCGTCGAGTGCCGCCGTGTCGGGCCTGCCCTCGTCGGTCAGGGTCTGGATGTCCCGGTCGAGCGCATCCAAGATGTACTCGGCGACCGGCACGTACGCGAACAACGAGACCCACAGGTGGATCTCGGCAGTTTCCACGGCCTGAGCCGCGCTGAGCTCCTCCTCCTGGCCCATCACCTGATGGGTCGCCATATCGCGGAAATACCGCGACAACGTCGAGTCACCAGGAGAGTCGGGGGCTCTCGAGCCGCCCGGCGGCGGCATGGAGCTCCCACCCGCGCGGCGCGGAGGCGCAGCGCTATCGAAGCGGCCGATCATCCCCAGTGGATCTGGGGCCTCCGACTGCGATGCAAACGCGGACGAGTACCGTACGGACGTGTCCTCGAGCGGCTCGTCAGCCGCGAAAGGGGGTTCGGAGGCGGTGTTGTGTGATTGCATCGTGTTGCTGCGTGCTTTTGGGTGCGGGTATGAATCAGAGCGTCCAGACGAGGGCCACGCTTTAGGGTTCGGTTTCAAACGCTTGCCACCACGCGAAGGGCCGTCGACATCGTCGACGGAAAAGTCTTCGAGGGGTGAAGCGCCATCGAGCGCGTGCGAGTCGGAATCCGAATCATCGGAAAGGGAGTCCTCGGACACGGCAGGGCCGTCTGGCGGCGAGTCCCGGTCGTTATCCGAGTCGGCATCGCGCGCGGACTCATCCGAGTTCGAAACGGTTTGGCTCGAACGCGTCCGAGCACGTGCAGGCTTGCCCTTTTGAGCTAACATTGAGAGAAGGACCTGAAATGGGCGGCAAAAACGCTTGCGGCGGGCGGTGCGCCACAGAGATCGTGACCGTCACGACCTCGTGGAGCCAGAGCCAGAGCCAATGTGGCAAGGGTATTTGTCAGCAAAAATCGTGCCTAATTGGTGAGTTACCGCGCGTTCCGTGAGGTACCAGTGTCGTCTCGGGTAGCACCTTGGGCGCTGGGGATCGCGAGAGGGGGACACCCTGTTAGTGTCGCGACACCCACTTATTGTTACGGCGATTTGAGCCCTGGTATTTAACGATACGGGACGCTGGCCGAGAGGGCGCGCGCCCAAGGCCGCACCGGACAGCCTGAGCCATACTTAAAAGAGCAGCAGAAACAGTCGGTTAGAGTCGCGAGCGACGCGCTGACGATGCTCAGACTCGAATCCATTTTTTGCGGGAATTCGAGGTGGATTGGGACCGCTGTGCGTGGCGATTTTCGGCGAACCGTGGAAGGACGGCAAGGCCGGGAGGACGGCCTCGACTGCAGGCGGCCTTTGAGACAGGGACGTGATTGAGGTTTCGGTCCGCCGCAAGGTCACGTCAAGTCCCCCACCCCCTCCGAAAAAGCGCCAACTCGATTGCGCGGACTGCAAACTCTTGCGCAGCACCTTGAGCCAAGTTGTGCCCACGACGCTCGTCCGTGATCGCCCTGTCACAGTGAGTGTGGTTCATTCGACTCACGCCCGGCTGGGGAGCTCTGGCCTCTGGCGCCGGAAGGCGCTACTCAGGACCCCTTCATGAGTCTCCGAAATCGTGCCGATTGGCGCACCCTTCTCTGGGCGGTCATAGGGCCGGCAATTGTGCTGCTGCAGTTCATGCGCCCCGCCTTGGTTCCCTACCTCTGGTGGGTCAGCTGCTATTTTGCGCTCGCCTTTGGCATCATCGCGCACAACCACAATCACGTACCCACGTTCACCGAGCGGCGTCACAACGACATCTTCGGGTCGTGGCTGTCGATTTTTTACGGTTACCCCACGTTCGCGTGGATCCCGACGCACAACCTGAACCACCACCGCTACGTGAACACGGAGGGTGACGCGACCATCACCTGGCGCTTCACTAACCGCCATAACGTGTGGGTGGCGGCCACGTATTTCTTCGTCTCCTCGTATTACCAGGCGGGACCGATCAAGGCCTTCATCCGCAAAGCCAAGGCGACGAATCCGAACTTGTACCGCCGCGTGATGGGCCAATACGCGGTCTGGATCGCAGGCAACCTGCTGCTGCTTGCCCTCTCCGTGAGCCTCAACGGGCTGGCGCTCGGCAGCGCCGTTTTTGTTGCGTGCGTAGCGTTTCCTGAATTCTTCGCGCTCTGGACCATCATGTTGTTCAACTACGACCAACATGTGCACACCGATCCGTGGTCGCAAAACCACTCGCGATCGTTCGTCAATCCGCTCTTGAACTTCCTGCTCTTCAACAACGGGTTGCACGCTGCCCACCACGAGGCGCCGGGCGAGCACTGGAGCAAGCTGGACGTCGTCCACAGCAGAATCGCCCCACAGATTGATCCGAGCCTGCTGCAGCGCAGCCTGTGGCTCTACTGGTTGAAGCAATACGCGCTGGCGCCGTTCTTTCCGAGCCTCGGCACCCAGCAACTCGGGCCAGGCCCGATGAATCCTCCTGGTGGGCGGCGCGGCCAAGCCGAAGCGCTCGAGGTGGAGCTGGGTGAAGCGGGCTCCAACTCGCAGAGCGCGGTGCGAGTGACTACCTGAACCGGAGCGGGCATGCGAGTCCGCTGCAAAGCAACGGCTGACTATCGCAGCAATGCCGTGGGCAGCTTGGAGCTCGAGACCTCAGCGAGCGGACTCCTGATCTCGTACCGAGGCGTGGGCAGCTACCAGCAAGGTTACGCGCCCGCGACGTTGACCGAGGGGACCCAGCTCTGCGCGCCCTGGAACGCCGTGCACGCGATCCGGATCGGCTCGGAAAATCTGCTCCTCCATGTCGATGCCAAACTGACGCCACTGAACCGGTTTTTTCTCGGCGATTTCAGCCGCGGAGAGCCACCGCTCGGGAGGGAGCTGCTGCAGAGGAGGCGGATCGGGGCGATTGCCATGGTCGCCGCACTAGCGCTGGTGTTCATCGCCGTGGGGAAGCTCCTGCCAGCGGCCGTGCCGCACATCGGCGCGATGACGTTGCTGGGCGTGGCGGCGAGCGCCGCGGTGCTGATTCTGCTCGTGGGGGCCGCCGCGGATCGCTGGCTGCAAAGCCACCGTCCGGAGCCAGGGCTGGTGCTCGCGGAATTTTCTTACGAGCTCGGGCGCTATTTGCCTCAACATATCGCGAGCGAGCCTCTGACAGTGGCCGAGCCGGTGCTCCCGAGCCTGGATGAGCTGCAGGCGCGGCTGCCACGTTCCGCGATTGGGGTGGCGATTACGCTGAGCGCGGCGAGCCTTGCGGCGTTGCTGGTCGGCGTGGGCGTGAACACGGCGCCGCTCGACAAGGAGAGCGGCGTCGTGGACATCGCCGAGGCAGAGCGCGCACCGCTCGAGCTGCCCAGAACGACGCCCGCCGCTCCGGCTCCAATCGAGCAGCGCACCGCGCTCGCGCCGCGGCCTCCCGTCGAGGGCGTGCCCCAGCTCACGCTGGGCGAACCCTGCGAGTGTGACCGCCCCGATTCACTGCTATGGCCCCGCGCCATGCCCATCCTGAGTCCTATCGTGGTGGGCCGGCGCGACACCCCACACCAGGGGCACCAACACATCGACCTCGATTTGGCCGCCGTCAACAACGGGGATCGCTCGCTCGAAAAGCTCCACGTGGCGGTGGTGTTCTACGAGGACGGTTCGGGCGGGTCCGCGCGCAAGCGCAAGACGGTGGAGCGCCCGTTGTACTTTGAAGGCCCTCTCGGTCCAGGTCGCGCCATTAAATGGCAAGTCGAAGGCCGAGGTACGAGCTTCGAGATTTTGGCGCCGGATCTCGGGGTGCTGAGCCCAGACGGCGGGGGAGCCGCGAGCAACGACGCTTTTTGGGCGCTCACCAAGGCGCACCACCAGCTGGTGCGCTGGCACGCCACGACCTTGCTGGCGTACCTCGGCGACCCGCGAGCGCACGCGGCCGCGCTGTCCCTCCGGCAATCCTCACCCGAAAATGAAGCGCCCTACCTGGATCGAGTCCTGCGCGTTACTCGTCCCATCGGCGCGTGCCAGATCTCCACTCGCGCGGAGGGCGCAGTGACACGCTGGTCGGGCTGCCTGTACAATGACGCGGCGGACGCGCAGAACGGCCTTCGCTTGGAGGTGCGCGCGCTCGATCACGGCCTCGATCCGAGCGATCCACTGGCGCCCGCCCCCGTGGTGCTCGCCGCCCAGAGCTATCGCGTCACTGGAGCCCTCGGCAAACAGGCAGGGCGCCGCGTCGAAGCGGCGGCGGACTTTTCGACGGAGACAGGGCGAGCCACTCTGTTCGAGCTCATGGTCGAACGAGAGGAAGCACCGCCATGAAGGGCGCTGCATCGGGGCGGCTGGTAGAAAACGTCTGGGTGCTGCTCAAAGAAGCGGCGCGCCACGTGCTGCGGCACCCCGTCGTCGGCGTCGCCGTGGCAGCGCGTTGTCCGGCCGGGCGCTGGCTATTGATCCGGAGACGCGACACCGGGCAATGGGCGCTTCCCGGGGGAACCCTGGAATGGGGAGAAACGCTCGGCGGAGCGGCGCGGCGCGAGCTCTTGGAGGAAGCCGGCGTCGATGTGCTTTCAGAGCCGGAACTGTGTGGCGTGTACTCCTCCCCTGAACGCGATTACAGGTTTCACGCCGTTACGATCCTGGTGACTGCCAGCGTCAGTGAGCCCCATACCGCCCCGTGCAACTCATTGGAAATCCTAGAGGTCGGCCTGTTTGATAGCGCTGACCTGCCGGCTTCGCTGTCGCTCGGCATGAGCGACATGTTGCGCGACGCGCGCGCAGGCCGCCGCGCTTTCGAATGAGGCGCTCAGGCGAAGCCACGTAAAAATGTCGAGCAATGTTCAAAGCTACGAGGTGCTGCTCGACAGCTCCGAGGCCGTCACGCGCGGCGGGCTTCGGCGCATCACGTGGTTGGTTGAAACAGAAGAGCGCTGGGTGCTCGCGGCTGAATATCCGGGCGCGCGCGTCGAATTCGGGGATCGCGGCGCCGGTGTCGTTTTCCATCGCCGGGTGTTCGTGCCGCTCTGTCTCGGGGCCCAGGTGCAAAAAGTCGAGTCGGAGCCGGAGCGCAGCGCCCCACGTGACGTGTTGGATTATCTATGGATCTCGCCGCGCGGGCCCGAACGGAAGGTGCGGCGCAGCTTCTTTAGAGTGGGGCACAATGGTCTACTCGAGCGCGTCGCCCGCCGCCCGTGAGCGGGTCAGTGCACCGTAACGGTCCGGTCGGCGTCCCCCTTCCGGTACATTCACAACGCCTTTAGGTGCATCCCAGGGTGCCGTTTTATGAAGCATGACCAGCCCGCTTCATGAATCGGCGTTGGTCTCGTCCGTGCCCGCGTTGAATCGCGGTGCCGACCAGGGGGCCAGAGGGGGGAAACTGGTAATGGCAAGTGCGGAGGGGACCCGCGGAGACATCCTCGTCGTCGACGACGAGCCGACCCTGTTGCGAGGCATCAGTCGTGTTCTGTCGGAGAGGGGCTACAACGTTGTTTGTGAACGCAACGGTGCCGAGGCGCTGAGAAGGTTCAAGACCAAAGATTTCGACGTCATCGTGACGGATATCGCGATGCCGGAGATGGACGGGATCGCGCTGTTGCAACAGCTGCGCGAACACGACGCCGATGTCCCGGTGGTCTTGATCACCGGCGAACCCGCCGTGAGCACCGCGGTCAAGGCGCTCGAGTATGGCGCTTTCCACTATTTGACCAAACCGATCCCACTCGGCAGTCTGGAAGAGGTGGTGGACAAGGCGGCCTGCTTGCGGCGCATGGCGCGCATGAAGCGACAGGCAGCTGAGCTGCTCGAGCCGAAACGGCCGACCCATAGCCGCGCGCCCCTGGAAGAGAGCTTCCACAAGGCGCTCGAATCGCTTTGGATGGCATACCAGCCAATCCTGCGAGCAACGGACGGCCACGTCTACGGATACGAGGCGCTGCTGCGCAGCAAAGAACCGACGTTGCCGAACCCCGGTGCCGTCCTCGACGCGGCGGAACGCCTCAACAAGCTCGACGTGCTCGGTCGAACCATTCGCGAGCGTTCAGCCCTACCGATGGCGCACGCACCAGAAGGCACCGTGCTCTTCGTGAACCTGCACACCACGGATCTGCTCGATCCGACGCTGATGTCTCGAGACACTCCGCTGTCGCGGATCGCCAAGAACGTCGTGCTCGAGATCACGGAGCGCGCCTCGCTCGATCAGGTCAAGGACGTGCGTGCTCGCGTGGCGGCGTTGCGCGAAATGGGCTTTCGCATCGCCGTCGACGACCTCGGCGCAGGCTATGCCGGCCTGACGAGTTTCGCTCTTCTGGAGCCGGAGATCGTCAAGCTGG
>JAYWEH010000232.1:0-4953 GCA_043780025.1 Deltaproteobacteria bacterium | reverse complement strand
CGCGCATCGAGCCGGAGATGCGGCGCGGTCTGGCCGAGGCGCGGCGCGGGCTCTCCGAGGCGCGGCGCGACATGGGCCGCACTGGCGAGGACGAGATCCCGCCTGGCTGCGAGCGGGCGGTGGACGACGACCGCATCGAGGCGCTCAACGCGATGATGCAGCTCAACGCCGAGCAGGCGCTCCCGATTTTGAAGAAGGTGCTCCAGCGTCGCGACAAGTGCTCCGAACTGCTGCGACGCAAGGCGGTCTTCCTCGTCTCGCAGCAGCGCAGCGAGGAGGCGGTCGAGATCCTGCTCGAGACCGCGAAGACCGATCCGGATCGTCCGATGGATCTGATCGACGAGTACAAGTTCCTCGTCCACCCCAGGATCGCCGGCCACGGCCCGACCCTGTACCAGAGCGGGCTGCCCAGCACGCGACGGCTCGAGCTGGTCTCGGCGAAGCCCCTCCGCAGCGGCGCGGTCGCCATGCACTACGCGCGCGCGCGCTGACTCAGAGCAGCCCCATCGCGCCGAGCGCGCGGGCCAGCGCGTCGTCGGGAGCCTTCTCGCCGTGCAAACACGGCGTACCCGCTGCACGAACCCGTCTCGAGTATGACCCGCTGAGGTGAGTAGGAACCATTAGCGCGGTTGACCAAACGTTCGCTTACTTCTTGAGTAGTTAAACGAAGAACGGGGCTGATGGATCCACGATCCTCGGGGCAAGGCGAAATCCGTCATGCTTAGCGACGAACCAAGGTGAGCCCCGTGAACGCGGGACGCCGCCGCCTGACGTCACGTTGCAGGTGACGAGGCCCTCGCTATGCTCGGGACCGCGCACCTGAAAGTGGAGCCGTTCGACTGACCTTGCTGGCGACAGCAGTTGACCAACGGCGATGTGTAACCGGCGCGTCCGGGCGTGGCGTCGTGCTTCGGCGTGTCAAATGCGGCGGGATTCGTGGGGCGAAGAAAGCGGCAGCGCGTGGGGCGCCTGGGTTCACGGCGCTGCAAGGTCAGTACCTGGCGCCTAAGCGTGAGCCACGGTGTGGCAGCGGCAGAGGCGGTTATGCAGCGCTTCTTAGCGCATCGGCACCTTTGGTCCATCAAATGGTGGTAACATTTGAGCACCGGGACTTCGTGGCTCGGATTCCTGGCCACGCTCGTCCAAAGGAGGCATATGCGTGCGTTCTCTATTTCATCCGATGGAAAGCTTGCAGTAACAGCGAGCGAGACCTCGTCAAAAATTGACTTCGACTACTTGATAGGTAACTGGAACATCAGAAATCGTACACTGAAGGAACCGCTGGCGGGCGGCGACGAATGGAAGGAATTCGACGCGACCCAGGAATTCCGTCTGATCTTGTTGGGCCGAGGCAACGTCGATACTTTTCATACGGAGTTGGACGGCAAGCCCTTCGAAGGCCTTACCGTGCGATTGTTCGATCCGCACACACGGCTGTGGACAATCTACTGGGCGGACAGCAGCGCAATGAAACTCGACGGTGGAAAGGTAGGCTCCTTCGATGGCGACGAAGGCGAATTCTTCGGCCGCGACGTTGTCGCCGACAAGGACGTTATCGTGAAATTCCACTGGGATAAGCGTGACCTGGAAGCCCCGATTTACAGCCGTGCATTCTCCGCTGATGCAGGCCGAACGTGGGAATGGAATTGGTTCTCAAACTTTTCACGACGCTGATCCAGCGGTCGTTGCGTCTAATGGTTGATGTGGCAAAACTGCGTGCACTGAAAGCACCAGCTTGGCGCAGGGCTGGTTGAGCTGCAGTCGAACTGCAACGTTGCAGCTGGCGGGCTTCGAACTGGAGAAGAGTGGCTCGCTGCCGTGAGCGCTTCGCGCCAAGGCAGCGGTCTCGGCGATCGCTGGGACGTCGAGACCTGAGGCGCCCGCCGCTGAACGCGGCCTCGTTAGGCGGACGGAATGCTGGACATTTTTCGACGATGTCTGCACAGCCCGAAAGGTCCACGGATGGCACGCCTCGAGCGTGACTCTGTACAATCTCAGTGCTACGAGCGACCTGTTGAATGCGCTCTTCGAAAAACTGACGCGCGGCCTCAGCGGGATTCGTCTCTACGGAATCGCGCCGCCGAAGCTTGCGACTGGCTCCGAGCAACTACGGCAGATCGCGGCTCAACAGGCAGCCCGACTTCGTATGCTCGCACCTGACGGTTTGGTCGTCTACGACATCCAGGACGAGCCGGGACGAAGCGGCGAGGCACGACCGTTTCCATTTCTACCCACCGTCGACCCTGACGTTTACGCTTACAACGCACTTGCCGAGCTCACGATTCCGAAGATCGTGTACCGTTGCGTTAGCGCACATTCGCGCGAAGTATTCTCGAGCTGGATGGACACGGCGCGAGCAGCAACCGACCCGCGCCTCAGCGTCTTTGTGGGCGCACCACGTGGTCGCTCGGAAAGCCCGGGTTTGTCGCTCGCCGAGGCGTATGGGCTTGCGCGCGGTACTCCCAACGTGGTCTTCGGTGGAATCGCCATAGCGGAGCGCCACGTCGCGAAGGAAGACGAACACCAGCGGATGCTCGCCAAGCAGGACGCCGGGTGTCGCTTTTTCATTACGCAATCGGTGTACGATGCCGCTTCCACAAAGTCATTGCTCTCCGATTACGCACTGTCCTTGCGGGCGTGCGGCCGCTCTCCCGCCCCTGTAGTGCTGACGTTCTCGCCGTGTGGTTCGGTGCGCACGCTCGAGTTCATGAAGTGGCTCGGCATTTCCTTCCCGCGATGGCTCGAGAACGAGCTGCGCCATTCTACGGACACGCTGGAGCGCTCTATCGCCCTGTGCGAAACCGTATTCACCGATGTGCAGGACTACGCGTGCAAAAAACACTTACCCATCGGCATCAACGTCGAGAGCATCTCGATTCGAAAGTCGGAGGTCGACGCGTCGGTGGAGCTCTATCGGCGATTGAGTTCGCGCCTAGAGGGTTAAGGCACTGTTCGCTGCCGCCCGATTCGGGTTTGAACCTGGAGGCAAGCTTTCTGCTGCGTCGTCTCGCGCTGGCGTTTGCTTCGCAACGCCAGCGGTCTTGCCGCCTGTCAGGTTGTCACGGTCTGATGCGGCCCGCAGGTTAAACCTAAGTCGGTTAGGCGGAGGCAGCTACGTCATCGCGCGCTGAGCCAGTCCTCGAGGAGGAGGTCCGGCACGCCGGCCATGTGCTTCACGTTCGCGCTCACAAGAGTGGCCGCGTTGGCGGCGGTGTGGGCGGCGATTGCGGCGTCGAAGTCCTCGATCGGTCGCCCTTTGCGCTCGAGCCGTGCCTTGATGTCTCCGAAGGCCGTGCTCACCGCGTCGGTCTATTCGATTCGCTCGAATGTTCCCGCGATTACCTCGAAGCGCTCCTCGAGCAGGTGCCGTCGCTTCGACCTTGGCAGCCGCGCGATTCCGTACGCTATCTCCGCGACGACTGGCTGCGGCACCAGTACGTCGCGCCGGGTCGATTCCTTCAGCCGCTTCGCCGCTTCAGCACCCCGGCATCCGACCTCATGACCGCGCAGACCGTGTTGGTGTCCAGGACGTACTTCATAACTTCGTGGGCCCCTTCGACTTCCGCCCCGCGCGGATGGCTTTCGACATGTCGTCGACGGCGCTCACGAGCTCGGCATCCGCTGTGGCGAGCTTGTCGAAGAATCCTGCTGGCCAATCAGCTTGTTTCTGCTCGCTTGATGGGATCCGATTCGATTGGCAGGTTCTTCAATGCCGAGATTAAGGGGCCACTATGCGGAGGTCCTGACCGTTCCGCTGAACTCGGGAGATGCACGAGGCTTGCTACCAAAGACGCGACCCGCTCAGTTCGGCCGTTCCGCTGAGCTCACGCTGCTGCCCATGGCTTTGGCGCCCAGGGCGTGGAGGTGCGCGATGAGCCAACTCATGCGGCGACACGGGTCACGCTCCTCGAGCAACGCCTGTCGGTCGTCGGGGTTCTCGACCAGAGTGCCGGCCACGATGTCGGCGACCACCCCTGCGGTTTCCTCACTCTCCAGCCGCTTGCGCAAGTCCGCCGCGGATGAAGGCAGATGAGGCGCCGCCCGTTGCAGGCGTTTGGAGAGCTCGGTACGCAGCGTCTCGACCGTCAGCTGGTCCTTCGGTTCGAGGTCGGGGAGTGGTTCGGCGCGTGCCATCCGGTACGATTGCGATCTCAGCTCCTCCACCAGCCGTACTCGGCCCAGCCCTTGCACGACGATGTTGTAACGCCCGTCCGGGAGCCGCACATATTCAGACACCTTGCCCACGCCGCACACCTGAAGCACGGGTGGGGCGCCATAATACTCGGCGTCATGCCCCGGCGTCAGTCGCGGTATTGCCAGCACCAGGTCGTTCGCGATCGCGTCGGCGATCAGCCGGCGGTAGCGCGCTTCGAACACGTGCAGGGACAATGACTGCGCGGGGAATAGGACGACGTTGGGCAGTGGAAATAGCCCCACTCGTGTGAGGTCGCGGCTCGTGATGCCGGTGTTCGAAACGGTCATGAATAAAGCCTACCCGATCGAAAGTTCAATACCGCCGTTCCGGCGGTAAACCCTGGAAACCCGCCATGACCCGCTGTGCTGCGTCGCGCAGTGCTTGCTGAGTCGGTAAGCGCCGAGCGGCGGGATCGCGATCGAGCTCGCGATACAAGAGCGCGTCGTCGAAGCCGATCGCGGCAGCGTCGTCGCGTGTCGCCGCGTAATACAGGCGATCGAGCCGGGCCCAGTGGATCGCCGACAGGCACATCGGGCAGGGCTCGCAGCTCGAATAGATCTCGCAGCCGGCGAGCGAGAAGTTCCCGAGCTCGCTGCAGGCGAGGCGGATGGCGCCTACCTCGGCGTGGGCGGTCGGGTCATTCTGGCTCGTCACGCGGTTGCAGGCCTCCGCGAGCACCTCACCGGCGCGGACGATCACCGCGCCGAAAGGCCCGCCAAAACCCTGGCGCATGCCTTCCTCCGAAAGCTCGATCGCGC
>JAYWEH010000231.1:0-11755 GCA_043780025.1 Deltaproteobacteria bacterium | reverse complement strand
CGTCGCGCAGGTCATCTCGCAGATTGCGCGCGCCCTTGCGCGCGCGCATGACGCCGGCATGGTGCACCGGGATCTCAAACCGGACAACATCCTGATCGTGCGCAACGACGACGAAGAAGTCATCAAGGTACTCGACTTCGGCATCGCCAAATCGCTCGACGCACCCCAGAAGCTAGCGCACCGCACGCATTCCGGGCACATGCTCGGCACCCCGGCGTACATGAGCCCGGAGCAGTTCGCCAATTCCGCGGAGATCGACCACCGCGCCGATCTGTGGAGCCTGGGGGTGATCGCATGCGAGTGCCTGACCGGCGCTCGGCCTTTCGAAGGTGACAACCTGATGCGCCTCGCGATCAGCATCTGTTCGGGCCGCGTTCCGCTCGCGTCGAGCATCGGGGAGGTGCCGGACGGCTTCGACGCCTGGTTTGGTCGAGCGCTCGCGAAGAACCCGGATGATCGCTTTCCGTCGGCGCGCATCATGGCGGAAGAGTTACGCGGTCTGTTCGGTCAGATCCCGATCTTGTGGGAGCCCAAGGCGATCGCACCGCGCGAACACGTGACCCGTGAGAGGACCGAGCTCGAACCCGTTCTCGAGCTGACACGGCGAGCCCGGCGTGACGGCAGGGAGCCCGAATGGCCCGATCCGACCGAGGAGAGCGTGGAGCCGGTGTCGCAAACGCGCAATGCCTCTGGCCGCCGCCGCGGCCGCTTGTGGCTGGGGGTGGCCGGGCTCTTGCTCGCCGTAGGCGGCCTGATCGCACTGTCGCCACGGCTCCAATCACACTCGATCGAAGTCACCTACAATCTGCTGCGCAAGATGGGCGGCAGCCGTGCGCTGCCAGCCCCGGCGCAACAGCCCGGCACCACCGGCGCGGCGCCGGCCGCGCCGACGGGTGCGGAAGCGAATCCAGTGTCCAATCCGCTGATATCGAGCACCTCGACGCCGAATATCATGCCGGCGGAGCTCGAACCGGGGAGCGGGGATGCGAGCATCGCCCGCGCCGATGCCGATTCGGGCTCGCTGCACCGAGCCACGGGTCTGCCCTGAACGCCGGGTAGCAAGCGCGCCGGACACCCGCTACGCTCGCCGCATGGGCGCGGTCGTTCAGCTGCTGATCGCGTGTGTCGCGGCGTTCGCCGCTCTCGGCTGCGCGGGCAGCTCCAACCGCGCGGCACCTGGACCTGCTCCGCTATCCGAACGCGCGCCACCAGAACCGCCCGGAGCTCCAGCCGAACCCGCCTTCCGCCTGAGCACCAAGGTGGTGCCCCTGGGCTATCGGTTGGAGCTGACGCTCGACCCCAGCGCGCCCCACTACGACGGCGCCGTGCACATCGATGTCGAGGTTCGCGAGCCGACCGACACGTTGAGCTTGAACGGTCGCGGTTTGCAGGTGGTCACGGCCCACGCGCAAGTTGGCAACGAGAGCCTCGTCGCTCGCGTCACGAGCAGAAAGGGCGCGGACCCACGCGCTCCCGATGACGAACTCGTGCTGCATCTCGCTCAACGTGTGGCGGGCCGCGTCACGTTACGGCTGACATTCCGTGCCGAATACCAGGGCGACCTCGGTGGCCTGTATCGCGTGAACAGCGGCGGACGGGACTACGTATTTAGCCAGTTCGAGCCCATGGACGCGCGGCGCGCCTTCCCGTGTTTTGACGAGCCGAGCTTCAAGGTGCCCCTGAGTCTGACGATCCGCGCGCCGCGCGGGCAACTCGCCGTCGCCAACATGCCCGAGATCGGCCGGCGCGAGCTCGCGGAGTGGACGGAGTTCTCGTTTCAGACCTCGCCACCCTTGCCCACCTATCTAATCGCTCTAGCGGTCGGGCCGCTCGAAGTGAGGAAGTGGGCAGGCCCAGCGGAAGCGAAGCCAAGCGTCCCCGTGCGCTTGATCACGACCGCGGGCAAGACCGCGCGTGGCAAACTCGCGCTCGATTTCGCGGTGCGCGAGCTCGCGCTGCTCGAGGCCTATTTCGGCTCTCGCTACCCGTACCCCAAGCTGGACGTGGTGGCGGTGCCCGAGTTCGAGTCGGGGGCCATGGAGAACGCGGGGCTCGTCACGTTCCGTGAGGAGCTCTTGCTCGTGACGGAGAGCTCGTCGGTGGAGAACGTGCGGCGCCTGGCGGAGGTGATGGCCCACGAGCTCGCTCACATGTGGTTCGGGGATTGGGTCACCCTGTCGTGGTGGGACGACCTGTGGCTCAACGAAGCGTTTGCGACCTGGATGGAAAGCGGCATCGTGCAGGCGCTCGAGCCCGAGTGGCAGGTCGAGGCGGCGTTTCTCGGCCGGCTCTCGTTCGCGATGTCGAGCGACGCAACGCTTGGGGCACGAGCGATCCGCGGTAGCGTGCGCACGCAAAGCGACGCGTTGCGCGCATTCAGCGGCATCACTTACGCCAAGGGCGCGGCCGTTCTCGGCATGGTCGAACAGTGGATGGGCCCCGATGAGTTCCGCGCGGGCTTGCGGCGCTACCTGGAGCGGCACGCCCACGGCAACGCGAGCTCGACTGATCTGTTCGCCGCATTGGGTCAAAGCCAACTTCCGGTTCGCGCCGTGATCGATTCCTTCACGACCCAGACCGGCATCCCCGAGGTCACGTTCCAGTCGCGCTGCGACGCTGCCACGGCCACGCTGCATTTGCAGCTGAGCCAGCGCAGCTACCAACCCCTGGGCAGCACCAGCACGGCCGCGGCGAAGACCTGGCAAATCCCTGTCTGCGTGCGGATCCCCGGAACGCCCAAGGTCACCTGCACGCTGCTCACTCGGGCCTCTGGCGAGATGCAAGTGCCGGTGAAAGCGTGCCCGGCCACTTTCATCCCCAACGCCGGCAAACACGGCTACTACCACGCGAGCATCGGCAGCGCCGCCCTCGGCGCCCTCGGCGCGCTGCCGCCGGGTTCGCTCGACCCACGTGAGCAGGTGGGGCTCATGCTCGACGCACGCGCAGCGCTCGGTGCGGGTGCGCTGGACATGGCGGCGTACCTGGACCTCAGTGCCGGCTTTTTCGCCGGAGCCCCGCGGCCGCTCGCGGCGTGGGAGCAATTCCTCGATACGGCACAATTTCTCGCGGAAGAGGTCCTGCCCAAGCCGCGCCGGGAGCAGTTCGAGCGCTGGCTCCGCCAGCTGATCAATGCTGAGCTTTCGCGCATCGGTCCTGCGCGAAAGCGCACTGAGCCGGTCACGGTGGCCCTGTTGCGCAGCAAGCTCTTGTCGGCGGGTGGCCTGCTCGCGCAAGATCCGGTGTTACTCGCCCGAGCCGCGCAGGGCGCGCGCGCCTGGCTCGCCGACCCCACTCGGCTCGACGGCGACGAAGCGGCGTTCGCGCTGCCCGTCGCCGGTAGCACCAATGACGCCAAGCTCACCTTAGACCTGCTCGCGCTAGTGCAGGCCACCCCGGTCGCGGAACAACGCGTGCTCGCGCTGCGAGCGCTGGGTGCGACGTCAGCGCCGGAGCGCGTCGAGCAACTGCTGAGTTTGGTCCGTGAAGGCCAGGTCAAGTCCCAGGACCTGCGCTACTTGCTCCCCCCGCTCGCGATTCGGCGAGACAGTCGAGGGCAACTGCGCAACTGGCTCGAACGACACTTCGCCGGCCAAGTCAGCAAGCTACCGCCGTTCATCTTTCGGCGCGTCGTGGCGGCCGCGCTCGAACACTGCGATCCGCTCGAAAGCGCCGCTATCCGCGCCGCCTGGGAAACCCCGATGGCCGGCGTGGAGGGCGCGGACGGCCTGCTCGCCGAGAGCTACGATCGAGCCGCGCAATGTAGCGCTTTTAAGCAAAAGCACGCCGCCGGCCTCGAGCAGCACCTTTCGAAGAAGTGAGAGATCGCGCCGTCGGTGTCCCCCCACCGGTTCGATCCGGAGGCGCCGAGGGCGCGACCGGGTCTCGCGGCGCCCGTCTGATCTACGTCACCCTGTTTCAAGCGGGTACGCCCGGGCCTACCCCTGCCTGGCCCGGCATCCAAGCCCTCGCTCGCGCGGCGCAGAATCGCTCGCGTGTGAGCGCACGATTCGGGCTCGAACCACCCGCCTGCGCGGGTTTCCGTCGCGAAGCGGGTTCACGAATGGCAGGCATGAAACACCTCCATTGCAAATGGGAAAAACCCATCTGAACAGTTTTCTCCCTTGCCGCAATCGAGTACGAAGAAGGGCTCGAGCAGAGACGACCTAACCCCGGGGGTTCGAGATGCTTCTCGATAAGGACATGTTGGATACCGATGAGCAAGAACAGACGCGGGGGTCGCGCCTTACGGTCGCATCGTGTCATCGATGCAACCCTCGGATTTCACCGCCTAGCCGAAGGCTCGGTACTCTATCGCTGTGAAGGTACCGTCATCCTTGTCACTGCCTCCGTGGACGAAAGCGTCCCGAGATTCATGGAGGGAAGTGGCAAGGGTTGGGTCACGGCAGAATACCAGATTCATCCACGCGCCAACCCGCTGCGCCGCGAACCGCGCGACGGCCGCAACAAGCCGCTCGCCGGTCGCTCCAAGGAAATTGAGCGCCTGATTGGCCGCAGCCTGCGCGCCGCCGTCGATCCGGAGCGGCTCGGCGAACGCACGATCATGATCGACTGTGACGTGCTGGAAGCGGACGGCGGAACGCGCACGGCATCTATCAGCGGTGGCTGGGTCGCGCTGGCACTCGCGCTCGAACGCCTGCGCGAGCGAGGCCTGCTCGACGCGCCGCCGCTCCGAGATCAGGTGGCGGCTATCAGCGTGGGCCTGGTCGAGGGCGATCTGGCGCTCGACCTGTGTTACGCGGAAGACAGCATCGCGCGGGTCGACCTCAACGCCGTCGGTACGGCGGATGGGCGCATCGTCGAGCTGCAAGGCACCGCCGAAGGCCAGGCCGTGTCGCGCCCCGAGATGGACGCAATGATCGATCTAGCGCTCGAAGGGGTCGCCTCGGTCTGTGAAATCCAGCGCCGCATGCTAGAGGACGCCGGGGTCAACCTGAGTCGCCTGCTCGGCTCGCAGAGCTGACAGGGCTCGCTCGCGGGCCGCTGCTCACACGGCCGCTGCTCACACGGCGGCGCTGCAAATTGCGGCGCCGCTCGCGGGCCGCGTCGCGCGTAGCGATTGACAATCGCCACCCCTCGATGCTGGGGTCCCAGGATGTGGCGGTCATTGTGGGCGCTGATCAACCAGACCATCGACGAGTTCAACCGAACCCGCACCGATCTCCTGGCGGCAGCGCTGGCGTTCCACACGCTCCTGTCAATGGCGCCGCTGATCATCATCGCGGTGGCCATGGCCGGTGTCGTGCTGGGGCATGGGCCCGCCCTGGACGAGGTCGGCCTCGTGCTGAAGGACACGCTGGGCCAGAACGGTTCGAACACCGTGAAGCAATGGGTGGAGCAAGCGTCCGCCGGAGGCGCCGTCGCGTCCATCGTGGGTGTGGTGCTGACCTTGTGGACCGCTTCACACCTCGGCTCGGTGCTCCGCGATACGCTCAATCAACTCTGGGGCATCGATGTCTACATGGCCGAGGGCTTCAAGTCCTCGATCCAGCACTATCTGCGGCGCCGTCTATTCGCGCTCTTGGTGGTCGCAGCCTCCGGCCCACTCCTGTTGATCGTGTTTGCGTCGCGCACTCTGCTCACCGCATTCCACTCGGCGCTATTTCGTGCTTCCCCCTGGCAGGGCCTGGCAATTCAGGCGCTGCAGATCGCCTTTTCCCTCTGGATCGTGGCGTGCGTCTCGGCGGTCGTGTTTCGCTACGTACCGGACACGCGCGTCGGCTGGAAAAACGTGTTGGTGGGCGGCGCGCTGACCTCCGCCTTGTTCAACCTGGGCAACCTGGTCGTGGGCCTTTATCTGGGCCGCGCCAGTGTGACGGCCGCCTATGGCGCCGCCGGCTCCGCGGTGGTGGTGTTGCTCTGGCTCAACTTCTCGGCGCAGATGTTCTTACTCGGCGCGCAATTCACCTTGGTGTACGGGCGCCGCTTCGGCTGGGGGTTGAGCGCCGCGGAAGCGCGTGAACGGGCGACAGCCGAGACCGCGGCACCGCGGAAGGGCTGAGTTCCGATGAAGCAACGGGAATTTCGAGTGCCCTGCTGGGGCGAGGGCATCGAAATTCCCTCTTTTGCTACCGATCTGAACTCGCTTCCTCCTCTATCTTGGCCTCGATTCTGTCGAATCGAGGCATTCCCGGCGATCGTTCCGCTCTGATACCGGCGCTGCGACGCCGAAGCGCGGGATCGCGAGCTCGCTCAAGCCGACGCCAAAGCGGTCGAACTATGGCTGAACCATCCAATTTGTTCGGCCACTTCGGCTGCAACAGCCCGAGTGGAACAGCAGTATCAAATGAGGACGTTCAGACGGCGCGACGCTCTTTCGATGGGTCTTCTCGTCAGCAGTGCAGCCACGTTGGCGGCTTGCGGTGCCGATCTGGGCGAACCATTGCAGACCCATTCGGACTTCGACGGCACCCCATCCGGCTCGGCATTTCTGCATTTCCCGGAGCGCGCGGCGGACGCGGCGTCGAGCCCGGAGTGGCTGAGCCAGACCGGCGCATTCGATGACGTGGTGAGCCTGTCCGCAGCCCCGGCCTTGATGCCGTACGGCGTGCAGAGCCCACTTTGGAGTGACGGCGCCAACAAGCGCCGCTGGCTGTCCTTGCCGGACGGCGGCACCATCGGCTTTTCAGCACAGACGGATTGGACCTTCCCGGAGGGCACCGTGTTCGTGAAGCACTTTGCCATGGCGCTCGACGAGAGCCGCCCGGACGAGCTCCACCGGCTCGAGACGCGCTTCTGGATCGCCGCGCGCGACGGCGAATTCTACGGAGTCGTCTACAAATGGGAGGCCGACCAGAGCGACGCTCAAAGGCTCTCCGAAGGGGCGAGCGAGGAGCTGACCATCGTGGGGAGCGACGGCATGCCGCGTTCACAGACCTATTCGTATCCGCCCACCACCACCTGCGGCACCTGCCACTCGGATACGGCCGGCCCCGTGCGCGGCGTGCGCACCGAACAGCTCAACGGCGACTACGACTACGGGCAGGCCCGAGGTGAGACCGAAGTCCTCGCCAACCAGCTCGACACCTTTGCAGGCCTCGGTTTGTTCGCCGAGCCCATCGGAGACGCGACCCAATATCCCGAGCTCGCGGCGGTTTCGGACGCGTCGGCGACGCTCGAGCACCGCGTGCGATCCTACTGGGACAGCAACTGCTCGATGTGCCACGACGACAGCCCGAGCTCGCCCTCGTGGGACGCGCGCTTCGAAACGCCGCTCGCCGATCAGGGCGTATTGATGGCCACGCCGCGAGCCTTTGCCGGGCCGGAAGATCTACGGCTCATCTACCCCGGCGAACCCGATCGCTCCCTGCTCTACCACCGCGTGAACAGCACCGTGCCGGGCATGCGCATGCCGCCGATTCTGAAAAACCAGGTCGACCAGGTCTACGTTGATCTACTGCGCAGCTGGATCCTGACCCTGCCGAGCGAGTGATCAGCTCCAGACTCTGAACGACACCCAGGAACGCACCGTGTCCATGAGCACGTGCCCGAGGCGCCGGCCGGGTGTCACCAGGTTGACCAGCGCTTTGGAGCCGCTGCGGAGCTGGGGCTCGAGCGCGTTGTATTCGCTCGAATCGACGAGCTCGAGCTCGAGCTGGACGAAGCCCTGCTCCGACGGCGCGCCGAGGATGGCCTGAACTCGATTCGGCGACGCCACTTCTCGAGAAACATGCTTGATGCGCGCCGCCAGCGTGCCTTTGAGCCGGCTCTGCGGCGAAAACTCGACGCTGGCGTCTTCGCCGACGCTCACGTGCGCCGCGTCCTCGACCGACACGAGCGCGACCACCGAGCGCGGCGCTGATCGCGGCACGAGCCGCGCCAGCTCTGCCCCCGGCTGCACGATGCTGCCCGGCATCACCTGGAGCGATTCAATCCAACCGCGCGCCGGGGCGCGCACCGTGACGACCCCAAGCGCCCCTTCCGCCTGCTGCAGGCGAGCTTCGGCTTCCGACAGGCGGGAACGACGAACCCGGTCGCGCGCCTGCTGGTCGCTCCTGCGGTCCGTCGCGTCGAGCTCGAGCTGCGCCAACTCATCGACGATACCGAGCCGCGCTTCGCTCACGGCTTGCACCGCCGCGCGCGGCTCGAACAGCCCGCTCGCAGGCGCCGAACCCTGAGCTACCAGCGCGGTGACGTCGTCGAGCAGCGCTTTTCGATGCAACGCCTCGGCGTCCTTGAGCTCCAGCCGTTGCGCGAGGATCTGGCGGCGCCGCTCCAGGCTCACGGCGCTGCGACCCAGGGTCGCTTTCTCGTCCCTGGACGCCGCGTTCAACTCTTCGCGCAGGAGCTCGAGCTCAAAGCGCCGCGCTTCCAGATTTTGCTGCAGGTCCGCCGAATAGATCTGCAACACCGGATCGCCCGGCGCGACCTCGTCACCCGCGTGCACCCGCACCGAAGCCACGCTGCCCGCGATGCTGGCGCTGAGTAGCTCCGGCACGCCGCTGGTCTTGAGCACGCCCCAGGCGCGCACAGGCACGCGCACCAAGCCGAGCGCGAGACCACTACCAAACACGAGCCCCACCACGGCGGAGGCCAAAAACCGCTGGTTCGCCCAGCGCGGGCGATCCGGCACGGCCACGCGCGGCGGCACGCCACCCGACCCTTCCCGAGCGGGCCCGCGCGGGCGCTCGAGCGGCGGCAGCACCGGGCGATGCGCAGGCGGGGCCGTGGCAGCCAGCTCCGGCGGCGCCATGGGGCGCACCTGCACCGAGACGGCCTCGTCGAGCCTGAAGGTGCCACTCGCTGAGGTCCGGGCCCCGCCGCGTTCACGCGTGGCCACCGGCAAGCTGGGTGGATGGTATTCGGGCCCGCGCGAACGTGGCTGTGAGTCGAACAAATCGCCCGCCGGATCGTGCGGCCCTTTGACGGTCGCAGCCGCCACCGACGTCAGCTCCTCATCCTGGGTGTCGGGCAACTCTGGCCAGGCCCTGACAAACGCACCGGTGGTCGAGCGCGCGTCACGCCACAGCTCGGGTGGAATACCCAGCCCGCGTCGAGTCGCACGCTCCGGAGCCGACGCCGCGCTCGGCTTGTCCGTTTTCTTTGTCATCGATGGCCCTGAATTGAAGACGCACCCCACTTATACGCGGCCCCTGAAAGTTGGCGAGCGCGCCGCGCTCCAACGCGCGCAAATTTTCGGTATTATATACGTAGATGCGTCTTTACTTGTGTTGGAAAAAGTAGGCGCTGCCAGCCTGGGCGTTTAGCCACACAGTGCCGTCCCCATGTTGATCGAGATCGTCGTGCTCGGTTTGGTGTTGATGCTGCTCGAGCGTCTCGTACCCGCTCGCCAGTTGCCCGCGGTGCCGGGCTGGTGGGGCCGGGTGGTCGGAGCCAACGTCGCTCAATTCGCCGTGGTGGTGATCGCGGGCTACAGCTGGGATCGCTGGCTCGCGCGAGCGAGCGTGTTGTCTCTTGGCGAGCTCGGTTGGTCCACCCCCGTGCAAGGCGCGCTCGGCTACGTCGTGGCGTCGTTCGTGTATTACTGGTGGCATCGCGCGCGGCACGACGTGAACTTCCTCTGGCTCGCCTGCCATCAGCTCCACCACAGCCCTCAACGCATCGAAGCCATCACGTCGTTCTACAAGCACCCTGTCGAGCTGATGGCCAACTCGCTATTGAGCAGCGGGCTCAGCTACGGCTTGCTCGGCCTCACGCCGGCGGGCGCCGCGTGGGTGACGTTCCTGTCGGCGGCCGCGGAGTTCTTCTACCACCTCAACGTGCGCACGCCGCGCTGGGTGGGCTTCTTCATCCAACGCCCGGAGATGCACCGTATCCACCACGCGCGCGGCGTGCACTATGGAAATTTCGGTGATCTGCCGATCTGGGACTTCCTCTTCGGTACGTACGACAACCCGCCGACCTTTGCGGGGGAGTGCGGTTTCAAGCCCGAACGCGAAGCGCGAGTGGGGTCGATGTTGGCCTTCAGGAACGTCAATGCGCCTTTCGTGCAGAAGCGCGGGAAGGCCCTGCGTTGAACCTGCCGCCCGCACGCGCCGCCGTCAGCGCGGGCCTCGTGCTGCTCGGGCTCTTGCAGCCGCTCGGCTGGGCCACGGGGCTCACGTCGCTGCGGGGCCTCGGCGCGCTGAGCACGGCCAGCCCGCTGCCGTTCGTGTTCTCGAGTTTTCGCGGGCTCGAAACCTTCGCCGCGGACTTCGAGATCGAGCTCGTGCGCTCGAGCGGGGAGCGCGTCCACTACGCCGTCACACCGGAGCTGTACGCAAAGCTCGACGGGCCCTACAACCGCCGCAATACGTACGGGGCGGTGCTCTCGTACGGGCCAGCGCTCGACTTGCCCGAAGAGCGCGCGCTCGTGCTCCGCGTGCTCACCTACGGCCTGTGCAATGGCGGACCGCTCGCAGAGCGGTTTGGCGAAGCGGAGCCGGTCGAGGCTGCACGTGTCAGCGTCCGCTCCAAGACCCGCGGCGGCCGCCCGCCGTTTGAGATCGAGCTCACATGTTCGGATTGACGCCGCCCTCCGCGCGCCACTTCGCCCTATTGCGGATTGCGCTCGGCGCGTACCTGGCGGCGCATTTTGCCGCGCTCATCCCCTACGGCACGGAGCTCTTCAGCACCTCCGGAATGCTGCCCGACGCGAGCCAGCTGCCGAGCGCGAAATTCTTCCCCAACCCGCTCAGCGCCGCTCGGGCCGACGGCATTCGACTCACGCTGGAAGTGCTCGTCGCGCTGGCCATTCTGTTCGCGGCGGGCGTCGTGCGCAGGCCCGTCGCCGTGGTGCTGTGGTTCGGTTGGGCGTGCCTGTTCAACCGTAACCCGTTTATTGCCAATCCGTCGATCCCGTTCGTGGGCTGGCTCTTGCTCGCGTGCGCCGTGATTCCAAACGAGTCTCCGCTGCGCCCGCCGCTGCCGCGAGCTGAACCGGACTTTAGCGTGCCCCGTTCGCTGCACGCCGGCGCGTGGCTGCTGCTCGGTCTCGGCTACACGTTGAGCGGGCTGCACAAACTCGGCTCTCCGAGCTGGCGGGATGGGACCGCGCTCCGGCACGTGCTCGAGCTGCCGCTGGCCCGCGACACCGGCTTGCGCGCCGCGCTCCTCGGGCTGCCGGACGGCGTATTCGCTGTGCTCACCTACGGCGCGCTGTTCGCGGAGCTGTCAGCCCTACCGCTGTTTGTGCTCCGCCCCACGCGCCCCTTCGCGTGGCTCGGGCTCGTGGCGATGCAGCTCGGCATCCTGTGTCTGCTCGATTTCGCCGATCTCACGCTGGGCCTGCTCTTGTTTCACGCCTTCGTGTTCCAGCCCAACTGGTTTGGCCGGCGCCTGATCCGGTAGAACCATGCCCGCGTGGCCCCGCGGCGCGTCTCGTGCCATGATCGAGCTGTCCAGTGCTTCCTGCAAACTCAATCTCGAGCCTGTTTATCGGCCTAATTTTCGGGGCGGCGGTAGGCTGTGCAGCGGGCAGTTCACCCCCCGGCACGCCGGGCACGCCTCACGGCAAGCTCAGCGAAATGTCGCGAGTGGAGGGCGAGGTGATCCTGTGTGACCACCGGGTCCCCGAACCGGTCTGCACTCGCCATCACCCCGAACTGGTCGCCCAGTTCAAGCGCTCCGGCGATTGGTGTGCGCCCCACGGCGTGCCCGAGTCGCAGTGTCTGATCTGCCATCCCGATCTCACGTTCGAGCCACTGCCCGAACTCGACGAGAAGGCGGACATCGCTTGGCTGTCCGCGGCAGGAGAAGACGTACCGAGCCTCGCCGTACACGCCGTCAAGGGCAAGGT
>JAYWEH010000230.1:0-4962 GCA_043780025.1 Deltaproteobacteria bacterium | reverse complement strand
CGCTTCCAGTCGCATGCTGGTCAAGGTAATACGGGCGCAGGCACTATTGTGAGAGCGCGCGATGTCATGGTTTCAACATGGATGCTCATTGCCTGCGGACTTTGGCTCGTTGGTCTAGGCCTGTATTTCGCCGTTTTGCGCCCGCCACTATTGCCGGAAGACCCGCGCTTCATCGGCATGACCCACTCCCAGATTCGGACTGCCGTGCCCGGCCTCGAGAGCTGGCTGAAGAAAATTTTCACAGTCATGGGCGGATTTATGGCGGGGGCTGGTGTGCTCACAGCGTTCGTCGCCACCGCAGCCATGCCAGCACGTTTAAAGGGTACGTCTTGGGCCATCGCGCTGGCTGGCGTGCTCACCGTCGGGCTAATGAGTGCTACCAACTTCGCACTTTACTCCGACTTCAGGTGGTTGCTGGTAGTGCCTGCGTTGGCCTGGCTCGCAGGCCTCGTCTCCTACTTGGCGGGGCACTAGCAATGGCCGAGAATCGATCGAGTTGCATGGTGGAGTTCCCCCGACACGGTGGACAGTCGGTCGATGCAGTGAATCAAGCCCGCTGCGGGTGCCTCGCCGAGGTCGCCCGATCAACGGCACTCATTGCAAGTGCTCGGTCGTTGTTCGCACTCGCCGCGCGAGAACAGGTCGAGAATCGCAGCGAGGTAGAGCCAGCCTTCGTGCGTCCAGACGGGCCATCAATCGCGATCGAAAACCCAAACGTCGCCATCGCGAGCACGCACGCGAAAGCCGTAGCGCTCCTGTAGCTCGTGCGCCAGGTCGTCGATAGTGTAATCGCGGCCCTTATATTCCGTCTTGTGCAGCTCAATGACCAGCTGGCGGCAGCGCTGCAGTGCCGGTGCGTCTTCCACGATGATCCAAACCTCCGCGCCTTCGATGTCCGCAACGAGCGCGTAGTCCTTGTGCAGCCCGACCTCGTCCAACACTTCGGAGAGCGTTGAGGCGGGGACCAGGCTGGATTCGACTGTGGCCGGCGCGCTCTTGTTCGCAATCTTGCCGCGCATGGTTTCGTCGCCGAACTGCAGCCGCACCGCCGGCTCGCCGCCGTAGTGAATGGCACGGTGCAGCACGCGAAAGTCGCGATCCGGCGTGTTGGCACGCAGGTTGCGGTCGATGACCGCGCCGAGCGCGGGATGCGCTTCGATGCAAATCAGCCGGACTTGCGGTAGCAGACGCCGGCTGATGTGACAGGAGAGAACTCCGAGGCTACTGCCGAGCTCCACGACGTCCAGATCTCGCCGCAGGTAGCGCTCGACGCAGCGCAACTCGGGGTTTTCGTACAGGCGCGTAAAGATGCGCGCCTTCGTCTCCGGCATCACGTCCGGTGCGCTGGTGTCAATGATGCAGCCCCCGTGCGGGACGCGGTCGTGGAATAGCGTGCCGACAACTCTCCCCACCGCGCGGCTACCCAGCACCGCGCCCACTGCCGCTTTCGCGCGCTGGCCCATCAGGGCTCGAGCCGCTTCGCGCAGTCGGTCGTAGCCTATTGCGTATGACATGAGCTGCTTCTTCGTTGCACGTTCTTTGTTGCACGTGGCATGCCAATCGCGTTTTGCCGGCACCGATTAGCGCGCTGGCCGCCCACGCTGCCGATGCGCGGAACCGTTAGACGGTGGCCACGAGATCCGAAGCATGACTGACCTGGGATGCAATGCAATGGCGCAGTCCGGGATTTGCTCGAAGGAGCGTAACCGCACCGAGCGCAGCCTGAGCTCGCTGGCGTAGCTGGAGGTACACACCCGCTCCGAGCTCAAACCATCGTTTCAAACCGTGACCGAAATGGTCCGGGTTCCGCGCACCGCCCGTGTCAGGCGGCCTGCATGCGACGATCCCACGCCCGGGGCGCGTAACCGGTTCGGTCAATTTGAACCATCCCCAGCGATGTGGCCCAAGCCGGTTCGGATTGGGCCGAAGCTTGCGCGGCCCCGAGAGGCACGACTAGAGCGTCGGGCGGTTCGCGCGTGCAGGCGGCTGGATTGGCGATATCGATCGGCATATCTCCGTGGATGCTGGGATTTGACGCTTGCAGCTTGACCTGCACCGAGCACGATGCGTGCGCGGGTCCGCTGAGCCTGGGCGGCCATCTCCTCGTCGCCCCGCCAGAACGCCAGTCGAGGCGATGTCAGTGTAAGCTACACCGCGGGCAATCGACGTCCGCAGCAGGTGGAGCTCGCGCTGTGCTACACAGGTCGTGACCGTTCCGACACCATCGAGGGCCAGTCCGACGGACGTCGCGTCCTCCACGTCGATCGGGCGCTCGAGTTCCGTGCCCGAGCTACCGGCCAACGCGAGAGCCCGTTGCTCGTCGCGGCCCGCGATCAACACTCGCTCTGGGAAGCGAGGCGCGAGCTGGGCGGCGACGCGCCGACCGACCACGCCGTAGCCGCCCACGATCAGGATGTTGGAACGCACGTCACCTCCTCATCAGCGATTTCGGGGGGCCAATTCTCATCGCCTAGCGCGAAACAGGCGAAATGAAGCCCGGGCGCTTGACGACTAAGGCTGAGCGTCCCAGTCGGCCGAGAATGGTTTCCGCGACGCTACCCATGAAGAACCCCTGAAGGCCTCGACGTGCCGCGCTGCCAAAGATGACCACGTCCGCGTCAATTTCGTCAGCCAGCTGAGGAATTGCCTTCCCGGGCTCTCCCTTCGGATAATGAACGGCGGCCATTCTTTCCTTGGCTCCCGTTTGCTGCAGCAGTTGCTCGGTGGCCTCTCGGGCGAACTGCAGCTGTGAGTCCAAGTAGGGCTGTATGCCTTTCGCGCCGTACTTCGATGCGATGAGGCTTTCGTCATAAAGGCTCCAGGCATGACCCAGGTGAAGCTCCATTCCCGTGTGGGCAGCCAAGCCGGTGGCGAGGCGGAGAACCTCCTGGCTCAACAAGCGCTCGTCGCTTCCCTCCGAGCCTGAGTCCACTGCGACCAAAGCTCGCTCGAGAAGGCGACTGGCGCCGGATTGAACGGACCACACGGGAGCTGGGAACTTACGAAAAAGGTGCTGGCTGAGCGTCCCAAAGGGCCCGGCGCCGGCGCCCCCATCCGCAGGCAGGATCACGAGGTCGGGATGGTGCTTGATGGCGTGGCTCGTCAACGTGTGCCACGCAACTTCCCCTTCCAGAACCACACCGGCGACCCGGCTTCGAGGTAACTCGCGATGGGCCTCCTGTTCGAGCGTGTGGAGTCGCTGTTGCCGGTCTTCACGAACAAGCCCCATCATCTCCTGGCCGAGCGGCGTTCGCAGAAAGGGGTCACGCGGCGCCTCAACGACCGTGAGGAGCGTCAGATAGGCGCCGTGACCTTTGGAGATCTCCAGCGCGACCCCTGTCGCTGCATCCATGGATGCTCGCGCATCCGAATAGAGCCAGATTTTCTCAATTGTCTGTGCCACGTGATTCCTTCCTATGCGGGTCTACGCGGGCGTTACTGCCATCGTCGGCGCCTCGCGTAGCGCGATGGCGTGGGCTTGTCGGGGCACCTCCGAGCCAGGTGAGCAAGCGCCATGCCTGGTAGGAGAAACCCGAAATGTGCGCCGGGTCTCTAGAAAGCCGGGGCCGAAGGGAACTATTGGAGGTTCGCTCACTCCGACTCGGACAACGCAAACGGTGCGTCTTGGTTGGCGGGCACGCGTTACTTGCGCGTGCGGTTATCTGGAGTGCGCCAATCGGCCGAGCATTGGCACGCAATGTGAGTGCTCCCTTGATCATCTCGACACCACGGCGTGACCTCCACTCGGACAGGGCTCGGGGATGCCAGCACGCTGAATAGTCCGTTTTTTCGTCACAGCTCGCATTCCCCGCTCGTCCAATGAGAACCGAGCCGCAACCGCTCGGGTAACAGGAGAGCATATGGACCATACTGACCCGATCGTCTCTGCCGTGCTGAGCATGACTGCGGCCTTCAACAACGGAGATATGTCTGGCATATTGAGCGCTTACGAGCCTGAGGCGGTGGTGGTCGGGAAACCCGGCCAGCCTCTGACGGGAGCTGCCACTCTGCGGGCGATGTTTGCAGAGTTCATCGCTCTGAAGCCCTCGTTTTCGTACTCCGGCCACGAGGTCGTGAAGGCGGGGGACCTCGCTCTGCACATTTCCCCCTGGCGAATGACGGGAGTGGCCCCGGACGGCACACTCATCGAGCAGCGCGGGCTATCCTTGGCTGTGCTCCGCCGACAGCCGAACGGGCGGTGGCTGATGGTGATCGATCAACCGTATGGAGATGCCCTGTTGCGTGCAGTGGACCCACCGTGACGGAGCACTACGCCTGAAAGGCGCCGATGATAGAAGCCCCCACCCTCGAACAGCTGGCGCGACGTGCCGCCGACGGAGATCGCGATGCAATTGCAGCCCTCGTTCGCGCGCTGCAAAGCGACGTGTACGCATTGGCTTTGCGCATGTTGTGGCAGCCTTCCGACGCGGAAGATGCAACACAAGAGATTCTCGTGCGCGTCGTCACACGTCTCGGCCAATTCGACTTCAGGAGTCGGCTGAAGACCTGGGTGTACCGCATCGCTACCAACTACTTGCTGGACGTCAAGAAGAGCTGCGTCGAACGTCAGCGCATGAGCTTCAGCTCATTTGCGGAGGACCTGCACGACGGGCTGGCCGACGACACACGGATCGATCAGGAACGCGCCATCCTCACCGAGGAGGTCAAAATGGGCTGTACTCTTGGCCTCCTTCAGTGCCTCGATCGGCCGCATCGCATCGCCTATGTACTCGGCGAGATCTTCGAATGGGCTGCTCCAGAGGCAGCGGAGGCGCTGGGCATTGAAGCTCCCGCCTTCCGCAAGCGGCTGGAGCGCGCCCGGAAGGCGATCGAGGACTTCACTCGCGCACACTGCGGCCTGGTTTCCGAGACGGCAACGTGTGCGTGCCATCGGCGCGTGCCGGCGGCGATTCGGCTGGGTAGGGTGGATGTCTACCACCCACGGTTTGCCCGAGCCGGTGT
>JAYWEH010000229.1:0-4964 GCA_043780025.1 Deltaproteobacteria bacterium | reverse complement strand
TGAACGTGGCGAAGATCACGTCGCGCCGGGTGGCGTTGCTGCGGCTGAGCTGGCGAGCCGTCTCCAGCACCAGGGCTACGCCCGAGGCGTTGTCATCCGCGCCGAGGTGCGGCGAGCGGTCCCCCGGCGCGAGCGAATGCGAGCCGCCGAAGCCGAGGTGGTCATAATGAGCGCCGACCACGATCACGCCGGGCAAGCGCTGCTCGGCAGGCGCGCGCGCCGGCAAGCGAGCGAGCACGTTGAACACGGGTTCCCGCCCGAGCGTGAGCTCCACGCCGAGCTCTGCGTCGATGCGACGGCCCTTCTCGAGCTGGGCGAGCGTGTCCGCAAAGGCGGCGCGTTTGACGATCAGCACCGGGATGCCGGCGTCGCCGTAGCCCTCGCGTTCGAGACTCGGAAATGTGGCTTCGTCTGCCGGCTTCCAATCGGCCTTGGCCTGCGCGGGGCGTTCGGGCGAATCCACCACGAGCATGGCCACGGCGCCGCGTTCGCGGGCGATCCAGGCCTTCTGGCGCAGGTCACCGTGGATGCGCTTGTCCTTCGTATCCTCGAACTTCTCGGACTCCGGCACGAAGCGCCGGACCACCGCGATGTTGCCCTTGACCTGCACGCCTTCATAGTCCGTGCGTCCGAGCTCGGGCTGGCTGATGCCGTAACCGGCGAGCGCGAGCCGCCCGCTCACCTTGCCCTGCGCCGAGAATCCCATGGCCTGGAATTGCTCCGGCGGCAGCGCGTGCTTGCCCACGCTGAGCTGTGTTCCGGCGCCGGCCTCGACGCGCGTGATGACCTCGAGCCCCTGGCGATAACCGCCCTTGTCGCCCACCGGTTGCAGCCCCAGCGCGCGAAACTGCGCCTCGATGTATTCGCCCGCCGCGACCAGGCCTTTTGTACCCACGCCGCGCCCCTCGCGAGCGGGATCGGCGAGCCAGGTGATGTCCTGCATCACCCGATCGGCGGGACTTTCGCTGGCCACTCGCGGAGCGTGCTCAATCCACTCGGTGACGAACACGTTCGTGTCGTAGGTGCCGGGGCGTGACGCGCGATTGGACGAAAATGCCAGGTATTTGCCGTCCGGAGAGAACATCGGGAAGCCGTCGAAGCCCGGCGTGTGCGTGATGCGCTCGAGCTCGGTACCGTCCACATTGACGGCCCAGATGTCGAATTCGCGGCCGCTCGCATCACCCGCGTTGGTCGAGAACAAGACGCGCTCGCCCGAGGGCGCGAAGTACGGGGCAAACGCCGCCGCGTCGAGATACGTGATCTGCCGCGCATCGGAGCCGTCCGCGTTGGCGACGAACAGCTCGAGCTTGCTCGGCCGGACCAGACCGTCGGCGAGCAGCTGTGTATAGTCTTCGAGATCTTTGCCCGTGGGCCGCGACGCTCGCCACACGATCTTGTCGCAGTTCGGGCTGAAGAACGCCCCGCCGTCATAGCCCGGGGTATTCGTCAGACGCTGTACGTTCTGGCCTTCTCGATCCATCTTGTAGAGCTCGAGGTCACCGTCTCGCGTCGAGGTGAACAGGATCGTCCCGTCTTTTGCGCACACGGTGGCTTCCGCGTCGTAGCCCGGTTGCGTCGTCAGCTGCTTCAGGTGGGTGCCGTCGGCATTGGCCTTGAAGATCTCGAACGATGAGTACAAGGGCCACACATAGCCTTTGCTGCGATCGGGCTTGGCGGGGCAGGCGTCGCCGCCGAGGTGGGTCGAGGCGTAGATGATCTCCTGATCTCCCGGCAGGAAATACGCGCACGTCGTGGCACCTTTGCCCGTCGAGACCTGGCGGCGTTCGGGCAGCGGTTGCGGCGAGGGCGCGGCGACGGGCATCGTATAAATCTGGTCGCAACCGTCGTCCCCTTCGTGGGCTTGAAAGATCAGCTGGTTGCCGGCGCTCGCCCAGTAGGCCTCGGCGTTCTCTCCGCCGTTCGTCAGCTGCACGAGCTCACCGAAATGGGTCTCGTCCCCGTGCCTCGAGGGCGGCGGGGCTTCTGCCGCAGTCTGCGGCGGGGGTGCGCTCGTGGGCGCGGCTTGGCACGCTGCCAGGGCCAGAGCCGCCCAGCAGCACACGGGGTTCGGCCCGGAGCGCGTCGAGGTGCTGACGGAGCCGCGGGAAATGGGCCGACGATGCGTGTTCATTGAAGCTGATCCTGTTCCTGCCCCAGAGTTTCGGGCGTCTTCGAGCGTATTGGTGGACGATTTGCCCGGCAACCCCGAACACGTCCGCTGGTGCGGCAAAAAGTCGCGTTGCCGGCCAGCGATTTTTTGCCCCTAACAGGCCCGAGAAGCGCAAGGATAAGTGTACACTCGCGCTGGAACAGTCTTCACCACGAACGATAGGGAGTCGTAGTTAACTCATGCCCGCATCTCCTCGTCCGAATTTCCCACCGGAAGACTCGGGGCCTGCGTCGTCGAGGCCCTACCGCTACCGTCTGGTCGACGTTTTTACGGACAAGCGCTTCAGCGGCAACCCGCTCGCGGTTTTTGTCGACGCCCGGGGTTTGAACGCAGAGCAGATGCAGCTGATTGCCCGCGAGCTCAATCACGCCGAGACGACCTTCGTGTTCCCACCGTTCGATCGAGCGCACGACTTCTCCGTGCGCATCTTCTCGCCGCACGCCGAGCTGCCGACCTCCGCGCACCCTTCGATTGGAACGGCATTTGCGCTGGCCCAGGAGCGCACCGTGCAACCTGCGCCTCCGCCGAACCGCATGGTGTTTGACGAGCAATCAGGGCCCGTGTCCGTGTCGATGGTTTCCCCCATCACCACGACCAAACAAGAGCTGCCGCGTTTTGGTGCCGAATTCCCGGAGCTGCACACGGCGGCAGCGGTGTTGTCCCTGTCGCTCGACGATTTGATGCCGGGGCTGCCCGCTCGCGCCGTCGCATCCAGCTTGCCCTATCTGATCGTGCCGGTGACCAAGCTGTCTGCGCTCAAGCGCATCCGCTTGCGCACGGACATCTGGGATCGCACGATTCGTCGCTTCGAGGCCCCGCACATCTTCGCTTTCAGCATGGAGTCCGAGCGAGCGGGCTCAACGGCGGCCGCACGCATGTTTGCGCCCGCGCTTGGCATCAGCGAAGCGCCGGCGACGGAGAGCGCGTGTGGCCCGCTCGCGGCCTACCTCGTGCGTTACCGGCTCGTTCAGGCGCGGCGCGAGCACCTGTTCGTGATCGAACAGGGCGCCGAGATCGCGCGGCCGAGCCTGATCCACGTCATGGCCGAACAAACGGACGACGCGGTAACGCAGCTGCGCATCGGCGGCCAATGCGTCGTCGTGGGTGAAGGCACGATTTTCGTCTGATAGCGGAGGCGCGAGTCCGCGTCCGCCGGTATAGAGCTCGCCGCCGATTGCGAGCGCGTGTGCACCCACGTTCGCCTTGACAGCGACTCGCGTAGAGCGATACTCAATCTCTGTATCGGTATACGCGGATGAAGCTGAACGATTGTGTCGAAGCGCTGGGATTGCTCGCGGACGAGAGCCGTCTGCGGCTCTGCGTGTTGCTGCGCGAGCGTGAGCTGTGCGTGAGCGAGCTAGTTAAAATTACTGGCATTTCTCAGTCGAGAGTGTCCACGCACCTGGGCCGCCTGCGCGAGGCGGGGATGGTCCGTGACCGGCGGCGCGGGGCTCAATCGTTTTATGGTTTGGCACCGGCCGTTCTGCCGGTGGCCCTGCAGTCGCTGCTCGAGGAGGCGACCCGCGGGGGAGATCCGACGCTCGACGGCGACCGCCAGCGGCTCGCGGAGCTGGATGCCGAGCGCCGCGGCGGGGCGGCGGCCCCGGGGGACGACATGGAACGGGATTACTCCCCGGGGCGGACCTGGCACTCGCTCGCCGCGGGGCTGTCGGGGCTGTTATCGCTCGGCGACGTGCTCGACGTGGGCTCGGGCGACGGAGCGGCGGCGGCCATGCTCGCCCCCTATTGCCGATCGCTCACGTGCGTGGACGTGAACGCGCGCACGCTCGAGGCCGCCAAGGATCGGCTCGCCAAGCACCCGCACGTACGCGTCGAGCTGGGCGACGCGCATGAGCTACCGTTTGCCGAGGCCTGCTTCGACAGCGTGCTCATGTTTCACACGTTGACGTACACGGAACGGCCGCTGCGTGCGCTCGAGGAATGTGCGCGTGTTCTGCGCCCCGGAGGCAAGCTCGTGCTGCTCTGCCTCGACGAGCACCAGCAGCCGGAAGTCACGACCCCTTATGGCGAACGTCATCAGGGCTTTTCTCGAGCCGCGGTTCGCGAGCTGGTCACGCTCGCGGGGCTCGAGCTCGGCTCGGCAGAAGTCGCCTGCCGCGAAGTGCGCAAGCCGCGCCTTCAGGTTCTACTCGCTATTGCTCACAAGCTCTGATCGTCATCCCGCCGTTCGCTCAAACTGTACATGTCCGACCTCCATCCGCTAGCCAAGCTGCTGCAAAGCCGTATCGTCATCATCGACGGTGCGGTAGGCACGACCCTTCGAACCTACGGCGTGAATGAATTCGACATTCGCGGCACGCGCTTCCGAGACTCGAAGAAAGATCTGCTGAACAACGGGGACCTGTTCTCCCTGACGCAGCCGAAGGTGATTTGCGACATCCACCGCCGCTTCCTGGAAGCCGGCGCGGACATCATCGAAACCAATACCTTCGGCGCCACCAGCATCACGCAGAGCGAATTTTTCGTCGACGACCCGCGCGAGCACGGAGGCCGCAAAAATCCGGAATTTTACCAGAAGATCATCGAAAATCCGTCGCTCCGGCAGCTCGCCTGGGACATCAACGTCGAGTCGGCTCGGCAGTGCCGAGAGTGGGCCGATCGGGTCGCGAATCAGGATGGCAAACAGCGCTTCGTCGCCGGTGCCATCGGGCCGCTCACGGTCTCGCTGTCCAACTCGCCGGACGCCGAGGATTCGGGCTTTCGGGTGGCCACGTTCGAGCAGGTGACGCACTCGTACGTGGAGCAGGTGCGCGCCCTGATCGAGGGCGGCTGT
>JAYWEH010000228.1:0-4964 GCA_043780025.1 Deltaproteobacteria bacterium | reverse complement strand
GCACTCGGCGCTATCATCGCGCCTCCGATCACAGCGAGGTCAGCACAATGAAAGATGACGATTCGTCAGGAGCCGCTCAGACCACGACCGGCGACACGCGCCTCACGGCGGCAGATTTTCACCCGGAAGTTCTGCGCCTGTTTGATGCCTACGTCCACGGTTCCATCGATCGGCGTGGCTTCCTCGATCGTGCTGCCAAGTTCGCGGCGCTCGGTACCACGGCCGCAGTGTTGCTCGACACGCTCAATCCAAAATTTGCGCATGCACAGCAGGTGCCCAAGTCAGATCCGAGGCTCCAGATCGAGTCGATCGAAGTCGATTCACCGCAAGGCTACGGCAAGGCCAGAGTCTACGCGGTGCGCCCCGCCAAGCCTGAAGGCAAGCTCGGTACGGTACTCGTGGTGCACGAAAATCGAGGCCTCAATCCACACATCGAAGACGTGGCGCGGCGCTTCGCACTCGAAGGCTTCAACGCTTACGCGCCAGATGCGCTGTTTCCGCTCGGCGGCTATCCGGGTGACGAAGACAAGGCGCGCGAGCTTTTCAGCAAGCTGGACCAGACAAGAACCCGCGAAGATTTCCTGGCCGTGGCGCGCTTCCTGAAAAAAGAGCCCAAAGGCAACGGCAAGCTGGGCGCCGTCGGCTTCTGTTACGGCGGCGGCATCGCGCATTTTCTGTCCACGCGCCTGCCCGATCTGGACGCCGCGGTACCATTTTATGGCAGCTCCCCGGAGCCGGCGCTGTCAGCGCAGGTCAAGGCCCCGTTGCTCGTGCATCTGGCGGAGAACGACGAACGCATCAACGCAGCGTGGCCCGCCTACGAGGCGGCGCTCCAGGCCGCGAAGGTGAAGTTCGAGATGTTCGAGTATCCGGGCACGCAGCACGGCTTTCACAACGACACGACGCCGCGCTACGACGAAGCCGCGGCGAAGCTCGCCTGGCGGCGCACGCTCGACCTGTTCAAACGCACGCTGCGCGCGGCCCCCGCGCCCGCCAAGGCGAAGGGATAGCCCCTGACATCAAAGGCCTGAGCCCGACTCCGCGGACCCCGGCGGTCGCGAACTCGCGCGGGTCATGCGTAACATCGCTTCATGCAACACCATGAACGCAGCGCTCAAGGCGACCGCAGAGACACCAATCGCTCTCAGCCCAGTCTGCGCGATGATCAAGCCCACGACGCCGGGTAGAAGCGCGGCAGCCAGCGCCCCCGCGCTCACTTGCAGCCCAAAAGCGTGCTCCGCCAACGCGCTACCGAGCCGCGCCGGCGTCCGCGCCATCAGTGTGGGGAAGACGGGCGCCAGGCTCACCCCAGCGAGCAACAGGCCGAGCCGCCCCAGAAGCCCGGAGCTCACCGCAAACGCGAGCACTCCGATCAGCGCGCCGACACTCGCGATGCGCAACAATCGATCGGGCCCGGTGCGCTCGACCACGAACCCCATCGCGATGCGGCCGAGCATGAGGCTCGCCCAAAAGGCCGCCGTCCACAAGCCGGCGGCTTCCACGCCGAGGCCCCGCCCCTCGCGCATCAGCGTGAAGCTCCATTGGCCCAGGGTGGCCTCGAGCCCCGTGTAGACAAAGAAGGTGGCTACCGCCAGCCACACGCGCGAACTCTTGACTGTGCCGCGAAAGTTGCCAGTGGCACGCGACGAGAGCGGCGGCACTGACGAGGTGTCACCGCGCTCAGAGTCACGCCACATGCGACGCGTGACGAAGAATGCGAGAGCGACGCTGCCGAGTGCCGCAGCGAGCAACACATACCCGCTCGAATAGCCGAAGCCTCTCGCGATCGCGTTGGTCATGACCAACGGCCCGATGCTCGCCCCCACACCCCAGCAGGCGTGCAGCCAGTTGACGTGGCGCACCGAGAAATGGCGCGCGGCATAGCTGTTCAGCCCGGCGTCAATCGCACCAGAGCCCAGGCCCAATACGGCGCCAACCGGAAAAAACCATGACCACGACGGCGCGACGGCGTAAGCGAAGAGCCCCCCCGCAACGAGCGCGCTGCTCGCCGCGAGCAATCCACCTGGCCCGAGCCGGACGAGCAGGCTGCCGGCAGCGAGCCCCGACAAGAAATAGCCGCACAATCCCGCCATCAGCACGGAACCGAGCGCCGATTGGCTGAGCCCGAAGCTCGCGCGCAGCGAAGGCCAGGCGACACCGAGCACGGTGTCCGGCAAGCCGAGCGCTATGAATCCAATGTAAGAGAGCAGCAACACCGCGAACGCGGGACCTGCCGCTCGCTTGTCTCGATCGTGACCCCGCTCCTCGGAGACCAAGCCGTGGACCATTCTGCGCCTGCTCAGCGCCAATGCGCCAAGGTGCGCGTGATGGCTATCGCTGCGATCACCACACCGTGGAAGGCCGCTAGGGCTCGCGAGAAGGCCACACTCGAAAAGGCCGCGCCTTCAGTCTCGGCAAGCGCGGTATCCATGGAGAAATCGATATGGGCTTCCTCGAGATCTCGAACCTGATCATACATCTTGCGGTAGAGCCGCCCCTGGCGCACCACGTGCGTGTCGAGCAACCAGAAGGCGATGGCCATGAACAGCGCCAGCCACGCGAAACGCGCATACGCCGGGTTGGCAGCGACAACCAGCAGCGCTGACACGATCAACAATGACCAGAGCTCGATGAGCCATGAGCCGAGCGACATACGACCGATAATCGTTCGGATCATTGCCAGGTGGGTGCTCTTCCTATCCACGTTTCGCGGCCTCGGGCGGGAGAGGCTCGAGCCTGAGGGTGCCGCGCTGAGCCATGGCGCGCAAGGGGCAGCCTGATGCCCGAGGGCGCTGCCCACCCCGGCATACAGTGAAAAGCGCACCGCAGGCGTTCAGGTTTTTGACTCTCGAGCTCTCCGCGTTTTATAGCTGCAGGTGAGCAGATGAGAGCCCCATGAGCTCTCGGGGCTCGTGTTCATGGCGCCCCGTCCAGCGGTAAAGATCTCGGTACCCGACGCTGACATGGACCGGCCAGCGTCTCGACGTTTGGCCGTGATCGCCGCCGTCTGCTTCCTGTGCGGCGTGTTCTGGCCGAGCCTGGCCAAGCTCGACTTCGTGCAGCGTCCGCCTGGAACGCCCCAGCCGAAGCCCGACGAATCCGAGCCGCCGCCCAGCGAAACGGAAACCGATCCCGCCCGGTCCCCGGGGCCCGCTAGCTCGCCGGGTGCAAATTCCGAGCTCCTCGTCCCGGCGGCACGCGCCGAACTGCAGCACACGCAGGCGGAAACCACGGTGATCGAGGCGACGTTGATCACGAGCTGTCACGACGCGGGGCAGCGCGCCCAGAGCTGCGATGAGCCCAGGCTCAGCGGCGTTACACGGGCGCCCATCGGCGAGCTCGCCCGCTGCGAAGGAGCCGACGGCGCTAGTGGGGTGTTGTCTCTCGGGTTGGAGGTGGATTTTGCCCAGGGCCGTATTTCACGAGTGAAAGCCGGCAAGAGCACCACGTTGTCGGAGGAGCTGACCGCGTCCCTGGTGACTTGCGCGGAGAAGTCGCTGACCGGCATCAGCCTGGCCGGTATCGCGCACGAACACGCCAGCTATTGGCTTTACCATTTGGTGCGGTTCAAGCCTCCCGGCAGTCCGTTCGACGCCACGTCAGTCCCGGCAGGCGAAATCGTGAGCGCCAGCGGCCGTGGCACCATTGGCTGGAAAACGGCACTGGTTAGGGAAGCCGCCTCGCGTCAAGCAAAAACGGTGGCGCGTTTGCTGTATGGCACTCGCGTGAATGTGACCGGCCGCGCGGGTGAGTGGTACCGCATCGACTACGACGGCCGTGGCAGCGTCGGTTGGGTACACCGCAAGGCCATCGGCCTGTAATGTGCGTGACGCGGTCGAGCCCGCAGCACTGGAACAATTTCCGGTGAAGGCTGACGGCCAGCAGCTGTGCTAGGTAAGGAGTTCGGGCCCCAGCGTGTCAGCCAAATCACCACACAAGCTGCCGAAGCGCGGCCGTTCGGAGGTCGATGCCGCAGGCAACGCGGAGGGCCAGGGCGCCGGCAGCCCGGAGTGTGGTTCAGCGAGCGGTAGTCCGCGAGTGAGCGCGGGCGGGCAACGTGACGGCCTCAGCACGCCCACGGCCGACGCCGATGTGGCGGTCATTTGCGGATTGAGTGACGACGGCAACGGACTGGAAATCATCCGCAAGCGCGGTGAGCGTCTGGAGTCCGGCACAGTCCGCCGCCTCGAGCAGGGCAAGCCGATCCACGGGGAAGTCGTGCGCCTGCGGCCGCGCGAAAATCAACCCCTCGTCTGCGACGTGGAGGTCCAGGTGCCCTCGCAGAGCCCCGCTGTTTCGAACACCTCGGGGCCGGCGCAAGTGGCCACGGAAACCTACCGAAAAAACTGGGACGCGATCTACGGGCGAAGCAAGAAGGCGCGATCGCTCTTGAATTGAGCGAGCGGGGCCGACGGGCTCAGCGCGAAGGCGGCGGCTGTAACGTGACCCGTTGCAGCAGAGCCGCGAGGCGGGCTCCGGCCTGTGCGGCGCGGCGGCAGGCCGCGAGACGTGCGGCGTCCACGTAGGCTTCGACCAAGGCCACCTCGGGTTTCGGTGGTATTGGCGCCGGAGTGCCCGCTCGCGCGCCTCGAGCACTAGCGCGTCGCTCGACGGCGCTGACCGCCGAGAGCAGCGCCGGCACGTAGGCGTGGCTGCGAGCGAGCGCGCAGCTCTCGTCTATCCACGCCGCAAAGTCGGCTGAAGCCGGCAAAAGCTCGCGCGCTCGAGGGGCCGCGGACAACGAGAGCGCCCGGGCTCGTTGATCCACTGCAGCCAGGCTCACATCCTCGCCCAGCAAACCGTCCCAGACCCGGTGCAGCGAGCCACGCCCGCGCACGAAGATGTCGTTGCCGCCGCGATCCCCGGTCGGAAAGCGTCGCTCACTGAACAACGCCACCGCGTGCAGCGGCTGATGCGCGTCCCCCACCAGGTGCAGGAGCCATGACAGCGCGAGCGCGCGCTCG
>JAYWEH010000227.1:0-4966 GCA_043780025.1 Deltaproteobacteria bacterium | reverse complement strand
GTCTTCGCCCAACAAGACAAGATCGCCTCCAGGAGTGCGCCGTGATTTTTGCAGCGGTAATCGGTAGCGGTGACGAAGGCCCCGGCAAAGAGCCGAGTCGCAAAGACGGTCCTGGCGGCTTGCCCGGACAGCCTCCCGTCCTCAGCGCGAACGCACCGCAGATCGGGATCAAGACGGGTGCTCGGGGCACGGCAAAGAAACCGCGAGCGCCCCGGCGCATCTACAAGGGCTGGGCCCCCTACCTGTTCTTTACGCCCTTCTTGCTGCTCACCGCGGTGTTCACGCTGTACCCGCTCTTCAACGCGGGGGTGTTGGCGTTCTATCAGACCAACGGTCCTGCCTCGCGCGCGTTCGTGGGTTTCGGCAACTTCAAGCACATCCTGAGCGATCCGGTCTTCTACAAGGCGCTCTGGAACACCTCGACGTACGCCTTCTTCTCGGTGTTCTTGCAGTTGCCGCTGGCGCTCGGTCTGGCGCTCTTGCTCAACTCCGACAAGAGCCGGGCCAAGGGTTTCTTCCGGCTGATCCTATTTTCTCCGAACCTGGTCGGACAGATCTTCGTCGGTATCCTGTTCGGCGTGTTGTTTACGCCTCGTTACGGGTTGATCAACCAGGCGATCCAGGCGCTGGTCGGCTGGGGCCTGAACGAGCAGTGGCTTGGCAACCCCGACCTGGTGATGCCCGCCATCGTGATCACCGGGCTGTGGATGTGGGTCGGCTTCAACATGGTGTACTTCCTGGCGGCGCTGCAGAGCGTGGACAAGAGCCTCGAAGAAGCCGCGCGCATCGACGGAGCGAGCCGCTCGCAGGTGTTCTGGTACGTCACCTTGCCCAGCATCCGCCACGTGGTGGTGTTCGTGATCGTGACCAGCATCATCGGCTCGTACCAGTTGTTCGAGCTACCGCTCGCGCTGTTGCCCGTGACCGAAGGCCACGGCCCAGACAACTCGGGGCTGACCATGATCCTGTACCTGTACGATCAGGGCTTCGCCGCCGGGGACCTGGGCCTTGGCTCTGCTGTCGGCTGGATCATCGCGGCCATCATCTTCAGCCTCAGCCTGCTGCAGATCAAACTGTCCAACGCGGCGGAGTGAGGGTTCAACAATGAGTCTGATCCACTGGATATTGGTGATCGCCCTCGGGATCTTCGCGGTCCTGTACGGAAAATCGCCGAAGCGCCCCCAGCACGCCTTCGGCTATCTGCGCTGGCTCACCATGATCGCCGTCTCGGTCATGGTGCTGGCCCCGTTTCTCTGGCTGATCGCCGCGGCGTTCAAGGATCAAGCGGTCCTGAACGAATACATCTTTTTCCCGCCGCCCTCGGAGTGGTCGAGCAAGACCATGAACCTCGAAAACTTCCGGCGCCTGTTCGCGGGCGACGAAGCAGTGCAGGGCACAGTGTACTTCTGGCAATACGTGCTCAATTCGTCATTCGTGGCCACTTCGAACACGATGCTGCAGCTCGCGTTCTGTTCGGCCGCGGGCTACGCGCTCGCCAAGTATGACTTCCACGGCAAGCAAGGGCTGATGGTGTTCATGCTCGGCACGATGATGATCCCGGGCGTGCTGTTGTTCGCGCCCGTGTACGAGATGATGGTGCGGCTCGGGCTGGTCGACACGTACCAGGGCCTGATCTTGCCGAGCATCGTGAGCGCCTACGGCATTTTCCTGTTCCGGCAGGCGATGTTGTCCGTGCCGGACGAGATGCTCGACGCGGGCCGCATCGACGGCTGCGGCGAGTTCCGTATCTATTTTTCGCTGGCGCTGCCCCTGGTGCGGCCGATGAGCGCGGCGTTTTGCCTGATCACCTTCCTCGGGCAGTGGAACTCGTTCTTCGGCCCCAGCATCTTCCTGCAGTCGCAAGACAAACTGACGCTGCCCGTGGTGCTCAATCAATACATCAACTTCTATCGCAACGATTACGGCGTATTTCTGGCGGGGACGCTGCTCGCGATCATTCCGCCGGCGATCCTGTTCTTCGCGCTGGAGAAGGAGTTTGTGGGCGGGTTGAGCTCGGGAGCGGTCAAGGGGTAGTTGGGGAATGGGCATTTCGGCGCCCCTGCGATGGAGGGCGCCGAAATGCCTTGCTCTGCTACGGGACCGAGCCGGGTACGTCCGGTAACGTGTCGTCGCCGGGGATCGGAGCTGTCGTCGAGTCCGCCCGCCTTACTGTGGCACGGAATTTCCGGACATGAATGTGGGCCGCAAGTTGAAGTCGGGGACTCCGGCAAAGGCGAACGCTAGTGAGTGCTGAGAAGGATCGTTCCAATCCCAGATGTAGAGCGTGTCTTTCGGCGCTACCTCGGCCGGTAGTTGGGTCCACGACGCGCCCGAACCGTAGTAGCCTTGGATGGTGTACTGATCTGAAGTGCTGCCGGGGTAGTTCCAGACCATGCCGACGCGGATCCACCCCGTTCGCTTGTTGGCCGAGCATGAGCTCGCTGCATTGGGCAGGGCATAAAACCCAATCTTGTTGAAAGAAGAACGGTTGCTGCATCCCCAGAGGACGGTGGGTCTAGGCTGAATGGGGCAATCTGCAGTTGCAGTCTGGCACGACATCCGCGTTTGACCCAAACGGACGTCGTTCCAGATACGTCCGGGAACTGCAGCCGTGAATTGCGCCGTGACCGCCGCGGATGCTGCCACCGCGATGGTGCTCGTCGTGCCTGACGAGATGACCGCTTGTTGCAGCGTGCCGAGGTTTCCTGGAGTGGCAGCGTCTTCGGCGATCATCGAGTCGATCGGAGCTTCGAGCCCCGTTGGCTGATCGAGGACCGGTAGGGCCGCTACGTTCACGATGTCGAGCGGCTTGCGGAAAGTGGGTAGGAAGTCGGCACTTGATCGCCCGAGGTCGGCGGTTTCCTGGAAGTGATGCACGGCCAGATCGGTGGGGAGCGTGTCTGCCTCGTCTGGTCCCACGAGTCCGAGGTAGAGTTCGGCGTTCGTGATCGGCTCGTTGGCGGAGCTGTAGACCTCGGCAACGGGATCTGGGCCGCCACTGGGTATTTGAGATGCGACGATGAAGCTCGGCTCGTGAACCTCTTCGTCTCCTCCCGTTGTGGCAATGGTCCTCGACGCAAAGACCCGGATGAAGTCGATGGTCGCTCCCGCCGTTTCTACCCGGGTAATTCGCGTGGGACGGAGATCCTCTGGGACGCTCGTTCCACTCTCGTTCGTCGCCGCGAGCACGCCTTCTGTGGAGGGTGTTGACGCGTCATCGCCACAACCCATGACCCACACGGTAGCCACGCTAGCGAACAATCTAACTCGACGTTTCATATTTAACTCTTTCTTCGGAGAGCAAACGTCTGGACGTGGCGCTCTCACGAGCGACCGATTGGAGCATGCGGCGCTGGCCACCACATCCCTCGAAAGGGTGATCTTTGGCTCAGTGAGCGCTGTGCACCGATTGCGTCATGGTGGGGCTCCCCGTGGCGCAGATGATCGCGCGATTTCGCGAGATCCATACCGGACGCGTGCTGGTCTGCTCGGGTCATGCTCCTCGGGAGAGCGGGCTCACGCCGGAGATGTTCGACGACTTCCTGCCGAAGCCGTTCGCGAGCGAGGATCTCGTCGCGCGCATCCGCTCAGCGCTCCGCTAGGCGTTTTATCCACGGTTGTTGTGTGTTAGGAGCAGCGCGATGAAAGCAGTGGTTCTGGGCGGCACGAGCGGCATGGGCCGTGCGCTGTCGCGGCGGCTCGCCGAACGCGGTGACGAGGTGTTTCTGCTCGGCAATGACGCGGCGGAACTCGCGAGCAGTGCGGCGGATCTGAAGGCGCGCAGGCCAAGCGGCGGGGACGTCGGCTTTGCCGTTTGCGATCTGGAGCAGCCGGAGGGTTTCGCGGCCGCTCTGGACGCGGCGGACGCCGGGCTCGGGAAGTTCGACGCGGTGATCGTCACGGCGGGCATGTTCGCCACGCAGGATGTGCTCGAAGCCGACGTCGAGCTCACGCGCCGGCTCGTGACGGTGAACTACGCCCACACGCTGGTGTTCTGCGAGCACGTGCGGCGCCGTTTGCTTTCGCGCGGTGGCGGTTGGCTCACTGTATTTTCGTCGGTCGCCGGCGATCGCGGGCGCAAGCCGGTGGGGATCTATGGCTCGAGCAAGGGCGGGCTGTCCGTCTATCTCGAGGCGCTCGACCACAAGTACAAGGCGTCCGGCTTGAACGTGTTGTGCGTCAAACCCGGCTTTGTGAAGACGGCCATGACGGCCGGGCTCAAACCGCCGCCGTTTGCCGGTGAACCGGAGGGCGTGGCCCGCGAGGTGATCGAGGCGATGGATCAGCGCAAGGCCATGATCTACACGCCGCGCATGTGGGGCCTGGTGATGCTCGTGATCCGCAATCTGCCGCGCTTCGTCATGCGCAAGATCAACTTCTGAAACTGCGCACTTCCGCGCGAGGACAGGTGAAGTGGCTCAATCCGCTCATGACCTACAGATTCAAGCATTGGTCGCCGACTTCGAAGGGGGTCGGCGCGATCCACTGCGGACGCTCGAGGCGCTGCATCGCGAGGCGCAGCGCACGGCCGAGCGCAACATCTGGATCACGCTGCTCGACTGGCCGCTGATCGCGCGGCAGTTCGAGCGTGTGCAGGCGCGGAGAGTCGAGGGCAAATCGCTGCCGCTGTTCGGCGTGCCGTTTGCGATCAAGGACAACATCGATCTCGCGGGTGTCGTCACCAGCGCCGCTTGCCCGGGCTATGGCCGCGTCGCCGAGCATTCCGCGCCCGTGGTGGCAGCGCTGCTCGAGGCGGGCGCAATCGCGTTCGGCAAGACCAACCTGGATCAGTTTGCCACGGGGCTCGTGGGCACACGCTCGCCGTACGGTATTTGCGGCTCTGCGCACGATCCGAAGTTCATCTCCGGCGGGTCGAGCTCGGGTTCGGCCCTGGCGGTGGCGCTCGGGCAGGTGAGCTTCGCGCTCGGTACCGACACGGCGGGTTCGGGTCGCGTGCCGGCGGCGC
>JAYWEH010000226.1:0-4969 GCA_043780025.1 Deltaproteobacteria bacterium | reverse complement strand
AGTCGCTGGTCCGTGCAGAAATGTTGATCTCCTTTAGGGAGAAAATCGGTCGTGGGGGCCCTTTGAGCGTGTGGTGGGATCGCTCTAGCAAGCGAGCGGACGAGCAGCCGATACAAGCCGAGCTGTTCAGCGTGAGCCAGCTCGAGCAACACGCTCGGATCCTGGCGAGTGGGCATGAAGTGAGCGTTGCGCGCCGGAAGCACCCCGATCGCTTGCTGCCACGCCTGGCCGCCAACGAGGTCGCGCTACGCGAGGCGCACGCTCTCGTCACGAGTGCCGTGCAGAGCGGCACTCGTATCACGCCTGCCGCCGAGTGGTTCATCGACAACTATCACCTGATCGAAGAGCAGATCAGGACGGCTCGGCGACATCTGCCACGCGGCTACAGTCGCGAGCTGCCGCGCATCGAAGGCACTCCAGCCCGCGGCACACCGCGTGTCTACGACATCATGCTCGAGTTGATTTCGCACACGCACGGGCGGCTCGACATCGAAGGTCTTCGGGCGTTCGTCACGGCGTATCAGGCGGTGCTCCCACTCCGGCTGGGTGAGTTGTGGGCCATTCCGATCATGCTCCGGCTGGCGCTGCTCGAGAACCTGCGGCGCGTGGTGGCGAGCGTCAGCGCTGGGCGTCGCGATCGCGAGCGCGCGAGTTACTGGGCTGACCAGATGCTGGCTGCGGCTTCGAGTGAGCCCTCCAAGGTCGTGCTCGTGCTGGCGGACATGGTCAAAGAGAACCCGCCGCTGACCATCCCTTTCGTGGCCGAGCTGGCAAGTCGGCTCCAGGGGCAAGGCGCGGCGCTGACTTTTCCGACTTCTTGGCTCGAGCACCGCATGGCGGAACGCGGACAGAGCGTCGAAGCTATCTTCCAGCTCGTCAGTCAAGATCAAGCGGCCAATCAGGTCGCGATCGGCAACAGCATCGGCAGCTTGCGCCTGCTCGGTGCCACCGATTGGCGGGACTTCATCGAAGCGGTGAGTGTCGTCGAACAAACACTGCGCACTGATCCCGCCGGCGTGTATCCCAAGTTGGACTTCGCGACGCGCGACCGCTACCGGCTCGCCGCCGAGGGCATCTCCAAACGGAGCCCTCTGTCGGAGAACGCCGTCGCTCAAATGGCGATCGAGCTGAGCACCGCAGCGCGGAGCCAGGGCGAAGGCCGCAGCGCAGACCTAGGTTATTTCCTCGTGGACGACGGCCGGGTGCTGCTCGAAGGCAAGGCCCATGTAAGGCGAGGTTTCGGGCTCATCGCTCGCCGGCTCGGTCGGCGTTTTCGCGGCCTCGGTTACGGCGGCGCCATCACGCTCATCACCACGGCGGCGACGCTGCTGCTCGTTTACGGAGGCTCCTGGTTCGGCCTCCGCGGCTCCGCACTCGCTGGGTGGGCGCTCATCTCTTTTTTCTCGGCGAGTCAACTCGCGCTCGGACTCGTGCAATGGGCGGTGACGCTGTTCATTCACCCGCAGATCCTGCCGCGGCTCGACTTCCGCGATGGTATCCCGAGAGAACACCGCACGGTCGCGGCGGTCCCGGTCATGCTCACGGACCCTGCCGAGGTGGATCGGCTGATCGAGTCGCTCGAGGTGCGATTTCTGGCGAACCGGGACGAACAGCTCTCTTTCGCGCTCTTGAGCGACTTCCGCGACGCTGCACACGAGACCCTGGAGGGCGACCTTGCCCTGCTCGAGCGGGCGCGCGCCGGCATTCTGGCGCTAAACGCGACGCACACGCTGCCCGGCGGCGCTTCGCCGTTCTTTCTCTTCCACCGCAAGCGCCAATACAACGCGCGTGAGGGCGCCTGGATGGGCTGGGAGCGCAAGCGCGGCAAGCTCGAGAGCTTTAACGCCGCATTGCGGGGTCAGCCGGAGCGTTTCGACAGCATCACGGGGGATCTCCAGCGCCTGCAGGGCGTCAAATACGTCATCGTGCTCGATAGCGACACCGAGCTGCCGCGAGACGCGGCGAGCGCGCTTGCCAGCATTCTCGCACACCCGCTCAACCGTCCCCGCTACGACGAGGCACGAGGGCGAGTCACCGAGGGGTATTCGATCCTGCAGCCGCGCGTGGCGATCACGATGGCGAGCTCCGGCGTGTCAGGTTTCGCGCGTTTGTTTGCCGGTGAGCCCGGCATCGATCCGTACACGCGCGCCGTCTCCGACGTGTACCAGGACGTGTTCGGCGAGGGTTCGTTCGTAGGCAAGGGCATCTACGACGTCGATGCGTTCCGGCGGGCTCTCGAAGGGCGGCTGCCGAACGATCGTATACTCAGCCACGATCTGCTCGAAGGCGCCTATGCGCGGGCGGGCCTGGTGAGCGACGTCACGCTTTTCGAAGACTATCCGTCGACGTACGCCGCCGACGTGAGCCGGCACAATCGCTGGACGCGCGGCGACTGGCAGATCACGCCGTGGATTTCGAGCCGCATCCCCTGCCCCGACGGGCGCACGGCGAGGAACACGATCTCCCCGCTTTCGCGCTGGAAGATCATCGACAATCTGCGGCGCAGCCTGGTACCGATCGCGCTCTTGGCCCTGCTCGTCACGGGCTTCGGTCTGCCCCACGCCGCGCCCTTCTCGACCCTGGCCGTGATCACCATGTTGGTTCTGCCCGGGCTGCTCGCGGCAGCAGCCGCGCTCGCGCGCCGACCGAGCGAGCGCGCTCTCGGCGGGCACAGTCGTGAGGTCGCCACCACGCTCGGGCGACAGCTCTTGCGCGAAGCGTTTGCGCTCGCGTGTTTGCCGTACACGGCCTGGCTCTCGCTCGCCGCCATCGCGCGCACCGCGGGGCGCGTGCTCATCACGGGCAAGCACCTCCTCGAGTGGCGGACGGCGAGCGATGCGGAGCGAGGCGCGCGAAAGAGCCTCGCCGGCTCGTACGTGTCCATGTTTGCCGCTCCGTTCGCGGCGGCCGCGTCGAGCGTGTTCATCGCTCTACGCGCTCCCAACGCCCTCGGAGTGGCCGCGCCCTTGCTCGGGCTGTGGGCGCTCGCTCCGGCAGTCGCGTGGGGGCTGAGCCAGCCGATTGCGCCGCGTCGGCCCAAGCTGGAGGCGGCCGACAAGCAGTTTCTGCGCGGCGTGGCACGACGCACGTGGCGGTTCTTCGAGACGTTCGTCGGCGAAGCCGACAACCATTTGCCCCCCGACAACGTGCAGGAAGACCCCCCGCGGGGCGTGGCGCACCGCACGTCGCCCACCAACATCGGTTTGTGTCTCACTGCAAACCTCGCGGCGTACGACTTCGGCTACATCTCGGCGGGAGATCTCATCCTGCGGACGAGCTCGACTCTCGATGGGATGGATAGGCTCGAGCGCTATCGCGGGCACTTCTACAACTGGTACGACACGCGTTCGCTCGAGCCTCTACGTCCGATGTACGTCTCGACGGTCGACAGCGGAAACCTGATCGGTCACCTGCTCACGCTCGCCTCGGGTCTGGATGAGATGGCACGCCATGCCGTTTTTAGAAGCCAGATCTTCGACGGCATTGCCGACACTCTCGAGATCATTGCGTCCGAGACGCCCTCCGCCGCGACGGACTTGCTCGATCGCGTTAAAAGCCTACGCGCCGAGCTCAGGCTGCTGCCGGATACACTCGCCGCCTGCCAGGGGCTACTCCGGCGGCTGGCTGCGGGCAGTGCCGAACTCACGCTGCTGCTCGAGCCCGCTCGGATTGCGCTCCGCGGCTGGGTCTCTGCGCTCGAGGCGCAGTGCCGCGCAGCGCTCGCGGAGCTCGAGTGGATGGCGCCGTGGGTAACGCTGCCGAACTCGAGCGAGCTCACGCCTGGAGAAGATTTCGCTGATTTGCGGCAGCTGCTCCTCCTTCTCGACGCGCCAGCAACATTGGCGGACACCGGGCGTTTGGTCGAGACCATCGTCCCCGACATCGACGCCGCACTCGGTCTGTCGAAGTTTGCGGGGGCGTCGAGCATCGCCTGGTTGAGCGAGCTGCGCCGGACGGTGGTGCTCGGCTCTGAACGCGCGGCGGCTCGGCTCGACACGCTCCGCCGCCTCGCCGAGCGCGCCACCGAGTTCGGAGAGGTCGACTACTCGTTCCTCTACGATCGACCTCGTCACCTGCTCGCCATCGGCTACAACACCGCCGATCACCGCCGCGACGCGAGCTTTTACGACCTGCTGGCCTCCGAGGCGCGGCTCGGTAGCTTCGTCGCGATCGCGCAGGGGAAGCTCCCGCAAGAGCATTGGTTCAGCCTCGGGCGACTCCAGACGACGGCGAGCGGCACGCCGTCACTCCTGTCCTGGAGTGGGTCGATGTTCGAATACCTGATGCCGCTCCTGATCATGCCCACGTACGATCGGACCATCCTCGACGCCACCTACCGAGGCGTGGTGCAGCGGCAGATCGAATACGGGCACGAACACGGCGTACCGTGGGGTGTTTCGGAATCGGGCTACAACAAGACGGACGCTTCACTCAACTATCAGTATCGCGCCTTTGGTGTGCCCGGCCTCGGCTTCAAACGCGGCCTCGCCGAGGATCTCGTGATCACGCCGTATGCCAGCGCCATGGCGCTGATGGTCGATCCCGAACGGGCTTGCTGGAATCTGCGCAGGCTGGCGCGCGAAGGTGTGCTCGACACCTATGGGTTCTACGAGGCCATCGACTACACTCCCGCTCGACTGCCTCGCGGCGTCGACCGAGTCATCGTGCGCTCGCATATGGCGCACCACCAGGGCATGGCGTTCCTGGCGCTGGCATACGCGCTGTGCGATCGGCCCATGCAGCGCCGCTTCGACAACAACCTCGCCTTTCGTGCCACAGATCTACTGCTGCAAGAGCGCGTGCCGCGCGTGGCATCGGTGTATCCGCATCCAGCAGAGGTGTCAGCCGCGAGCGAATCGCTCCTGGATGCTCAAAACACCGTGCGTGTCTTCACGACACCGAACACGCCCGCTCCCGAAGTTCACCTACTCTCCAACGGCACCTACCACGTCGCCATCACCAACAGCGG
>JAYWEH010000225.1:0-11799 GCA_043780025.1 Deltaproteobacteria bacterium | reverse complement strand
GGGGCGGGCGAGCCGCAACGCAGGTCAATTGGGCGACGCAATTTCGTCCAACGCCTCGTGCCTCCCACATGTTCGTCGTACTGTTCCGCGCCGGGTCGATAGGCCGCGGTCCATCACGCTCTACTAGTCCTGGCGAGCTCACGAGGATTTGCTAGAAATCGCGGGCGTTGTTGGCGTACTTTTACCCCGGCGAAACATCGTTGCCGGCCAGGCAGCGCGGGTCCGTCCTTTATTCCTCTTCTCTTCTCCAGCCACGTAGTGCTGCAAGGGTTCTTTCATTGTCGGACAACAGCAAGACCAAGGCGGACCCGTTTGGCTCAGAGTGGCAAGCCCCGCCGATCGACGAGGCGCTTGTCGATCGCGGCTGGATGGATCGAGATGTCGAACAAGATCTGAGCCACGTCTCGACACCGAGCGGCATCCTCCCGGAGGGTTCGCGGTTTGGCGTGTACACGGTCGGGTCGTGCATCGGGCACGGCGGCATGGCGCGCATCTACCGCGCGGAGCACGAAGGGCTCCGCCGCAGTGTCGCGTTGAAGGTGCTGCTCGAAGATTTCGCTCAGGATCAGGAGGGCCATGAGCGGTTCTTGCGCGAAGGCCGCATCGCGGCGGCGATCAAGCACCCCAACGTCGTGAACATCTTCGACGTCGGTTTCCAGGGGGCGATCCCATACCTGGTCATGGAGTTTCTCGACGGTGAAGACCTCGAGGCGATGATGTACGCCAAGGGCTCTATCCCCGAAGCAACGGTCATCGATCTGCTCGTGCCGATCGTAGCGGGTCTGTCGGCGGTCCACGACGCGGGGGTGATCCACCGCGACCTCAAGCCGGGCAACATATTCCTGTCGCGAGGGCGCAACGACGAGATCGAGCCCAAGCTGCTCGATTTCGGCATTTCCAAATCCGCAGACACCGAGCAGTTCAAACTGACCACTGCACGGGGTCTGTTGATCGGTACTCCCCTTTATATGTCTCCCGAGGCCATCCGAGGGGAAGAGGTCACTGCTCGCTCGGACCAATATTCGCTCGGCGTGGTGCTGTACGAGTGTTGCACGGGGTTCAATCCATTTGCGGCGGACACGCTGGCGGAGACGGTCCGGCGCATCAGTGTGGGTGACTTTCCGCCCCCGGGGCAGCGCAATCCGGCCCTGTCGAAGCGTATTGGGCGAATCATTGAGCGCGCGATGCACGTCGATCCCAGTCAAAGGTTCAGTGATTTGAGGGAGCTCGGCCGGGAGTTGTTGTTCCTGGCGGGCCAACGCACCCGGATCACGTGGAGTCTCACCTTCGGTGAAATCGTGAGCCGTCGCACCGGTGAATTGGCGCAGATGAGCGCCGCCTTGCGGGTTCCGCGGGCGCCTGTAGATCGCACCAACCTGAGCTCGATTGCCGCCGTTGCGTTCGGCGTCGTGATGTTCGTCTCAGCGGTGGCGGTGGTGTGGTCGCGGCAATCGGCGGAGGACGCTGGGGCCCAGGACCGCCTGGTGGTTTCGCAATCCGCTTCTTTGAGGGCGAACGTGGATGGACGGGGGCAGCCTTTGACGGGCGACCCGGCAGCGCTGCCACCCCCAAGTACCCAGCCGGTGGCGCCGTTGCCGAGCCCCGCCTCGAAGACCCCCGATGCCGAGCTTTCTCGCGCAAAGAACCCTGAAGTTGCAGCAGCGCTGGAGTCTGAGGAGGGGGGGCCCATTCACGAACCAGCTCGTCGCCGCGTCGAGCCAGCGCCTCGCGCTCAGAGCAAGCGGCGGTCCGCCCAGGAGGTTCAACCTCGGCGGCGCCCGACTCCGGCGGCCAGCAATCGCCCCGAGTGGGTTCCTGCCGAGACGCCCCGCCAGGCGCCTCCAAAGCGAGAGCCCGCGCCGGACCTCGGCACAAACAACGCGCCGATTTTCGAATAGGCGAGTTCGAATGTGCGCGGGGCTGCGAACCCCAAATTGGGGAACCGCAGATTGGGTCGTCCAAAAAGGCGCAACGATTTGCGCCTTGCCCGCGTGTACGGGTGGCGGCCGGCAATGGTCTGCAATACAGTCGGTGCTTGCGTGAGGTAGTGACTTGAGCGACAAACCCGACCCGCCGAGACCCTCTCCCAACGACGATGTGGCCAGGGTCCGATCTCCGGAGCCTCCCGCCGCCGTCCACGCGCAGCGCACCTCGGGTAAGCCGTTGCTGGCAGAAGGCTCGCGCTTTGGCGTCTATCTCGTTGGGCCCTGCATCGGCGAGGGCGGGATGGCGCGCATCTATCGCGCCGAGCACGAGGGGTTGCAGCGGCAGGTTGCGCTGAAGGTTTTGCTCGATGGGCAGGGCCGAGACGCCGACGGTCACGAGCGATTCTTGCGCGAGGCGCGCATTGCTGCCGCGATCAAACATCCGAACGTCGTCAACATCTTCGACGTCGGAGTGCATCAGGGCCGGCCTTACCTGGTGATGGAGTTGCTCGAGGGCATGGACCTCGAGGCGCACGTCGAAGCACACGGGCCGTTGGATGAAGCGACGCTGATGGATGTCATCATCCCGATCGTCGCCGGCCTCGCTGCCGTGCATGACGCGGGCATCGTTCATCGCGACCTGAAGCCGGGCAATATCTACCTGGCGCGCGGAAGGAACGACGAGCTCGAGCCGAAGTTGCTCGACTTCGGTATCTCGAAATCGTCTGGGCCCAATCAGATGAAAGTGACGTCTTCGAAGGGGTTGCTCATGGGCACTCCCTTCTACATGTCGCCCGAAGCGTCGCAGGGCCATGAGATGACGCCGCTTTCCGATCAGTACGCGCTCGGTGTCGTGCTGTACGAAGGCGCGACCGGCGCGAACCCGTTCGCTCAGGCGACCACCTTCGGTGAAGTCGTCCGTCAAGTCACGACCGGCACCTATACTCCGGTCAGCACCAAGAACCCGCGCCTATCCAAGCGTATGGCCGCGATCATCGAGCGGGCCATGAACCTCGATCCCTCGCGGCGCTTCCCCGACATGCGCGCGATGGGGCGGGATCTGCTCATGCTGGCGGGGCAGCGCACTCGCATCACCTGGGGGCTCAGCTTTAGCGAGCTCGCCGACGGCGCGGGAATCGCCAGGGTGCCGGGTGCTCCTCTGAGCTATCCACCGCGTCGCGATTCCGAGGCGCCGCTCGGACGCAAACGCCGAGTTTGGCCTTGGATCGGCTTTGCCTTTGGTGCTGCAGCGATTGCCCTGTTGTTCTTCTGGCCACCGCAGAAGCAACGTGTCGACGTGCGCGCAGTACAGAGTTTGACGCCACCTCGCCTGGAAGCTCCGGCTCGGTCCGATCAAGTGGCGCGGCCGCCCGAACCACCGATTGCGCAGACTCCGCCCGCGGAGATCGCCAAGCTGGATCCTCCACTGGACAGCATCCGGCAAGAAGCAGACGAAGAAGAGCCAGCTGAAGCGGCTCCCGCACCGAAGCAGAGCGAGCGGGTGCGCACCGAGCGGCCCCGGTTGGCTCAGCAGGCCGCGGCGAGACGAACTCGCGACGCCGAGCCGAGCGTGTCGCGGCCGCAACGCCGCGCGACGATTGCGCGGCGGACAATGACTCCGCGCACCGAAGGCCCGGACTGGGTCGTTTCGTCGACGACGGAGCTCTCGACGCCCGAGCGCCAGGGCCCCGATCGCGGCACCAACAACGCTCCGATCCTTCCCTGAGCCGTTGCTTCAGCGCCGCTGTCGCGGCGGTTGCTCGAGCGCCGCTTGTCGGCCGGTGCTGGATGTTGGTTGCTTCAGCGCCGCTTGCGCAGCGCTGGGCGGCTCAGAAGGAGCCGTTGCAGACTAAGCTCATCATGCCCGGGCTGCAGTTCACCTGGCCGGCTTGGGGCGGGGCTTCGCGCGCACTGGGCGTCGTGAGCCAATGTGTCAACGCGGCGGTGGTGAATACTGCCCCGACGATGCCGGCGGTGATGCCCACTTGTTCGGCGAGTTCCGCATCGTCGTGATCCCCGCCGCACAGCGCGTCGCGCGTCAGCAACGCTCGTTGCGGATCCAGGCAACGCTCGTCATCGTTCCATTTATCCGCCGCTTGCTCGCGCACGAAGAACGCGCCGCCGCTCACGGCTCCGCCGGCCACGCCGACGCCGAGCAACGTCCACGTTACCCAGGACGACTGCCACCACTCGAGCGGGCGAACACCCGCGTCGGCACCGACAGCGCCCGCCCCGGCGCCATCCGGGCTGTCCGGCGCGTTAGCGGGCCGTTCGTTGAGCTGGACGGTTTCGCGGGTGAGCACGCCACCGGGCACGGAAATCGGCCGGCGCAGGCGATAGAAGCCCGGCTTCGTCACCTCGAGCACATAGGTTCCGGCTTCGATGCTCTTGGGGTTTTCCATGGGTAAAGTGCCCACGGCCTGGCCGTTCAGGCTGACGTCGGCTCCGGACGGTGCACCCACCACTCGGACCTGGCCCACGCGCTGCGCGGTTGCCGTGCGGACCTCTTCGATCTCGGCCCGATAGCGCTGGTAGTAGGGGTCTTCCGAGCGCTCGGAGGCTTTACGCAAATATTCGTCGGCGAGCAGCCATTTGCTGGCGGCTTGTGCGGCGGTCGCCACGTGCAAGAGCACTCGCACGGAATTCGGATCCCCCGCTTCCGCTTGCAAGAACACCTGCAAGGCTTGCTCGTCTGCTCCGTCGCGCCGGAGCTGGATGCCCTTCTTCAGCAACGCTTCCGTCTCCGCGCTTTCCTGGGCCTGCGCCGAGCCCGGCACAAAGCTGGCCGCGGAGACCCCGAGCAACATGACCGCACCGAATCGCCTTGACCACATACGGATCTGCACTCCGTAGCATGTCGCGCGCGCCGTTCGCAACGGTCAGGGGTGAGGCCGGTTCCATTGAAGCAATGGGAATTTCGAGTGCCCCCGGCTGGCGAGGGCATCGAAATTCCCCCAATTGCCATCGGTCTGAACCGGCGCACACCTCTATATTTGATTTGCCTCGATTCGGTGAATCGAGGCATCGGATGCCCCTGCCGGCTGGGATTCCATCGCTGGTTCAATCCCCTCCGCCCGTGCAATATTCGTGAGCGCGGGGTCCCGTCGCGCGGGCTCAGTCCTCGAGGGGGACGCGGATGCGCCGGGTCGGTCGCCACCCGGTTTCGCGCTCCAGGTCGCCGAGATCGATGAGCTCAGGGATCTCGGAGATGGGCCTGGTGAGCCGCGTGTCGGGGTAGAAATCGGCGATCAGGCGCGCGGTGTCACGCCCGGCGAGCTGCATCGCGAGGGCGGGAAAGTACTGGTGGTAGCCCGGGCGGCGCTTTTCCACCACCGTGGCCACGAGCTCGCCGGCGTCCTCCAGGGTCAAGTGCGACAGGCACTCGTTGAAATTGAACCAGGCCGTGGAAAAGGTGCGAATGCTCTCGAAGCGCCCGAGCAGGTGATCCCCCACCAACATCGGAAAGCGTAATGCCGTGGCAGACAGCCCCGGGTGCGTGGCGCACAGGTGTTGCAACATGAGCTCGGCGAACTGCTTGCTCTGAGCGTAGGTGTTGGGGCCCGGGGCGCACGGGGCACGCCCATCGAGCGGCAGGTAGGGCAGGGTGACGGCAGAATGCGGGCGCTCGAAGTTGGTGTAGAGAAACGCCTGAACCGAGCTGGCGAACACGATCTGCTCGATGCCGTTCTGTACGCAGGCCTGGAACACGTTGGCGTTCATCTGCGTGTTCTCCGCCAGGATGCGTTGCGGTGAGGGGCCGGAAAACGCATTCGGATGGTTACCGAGATGGACCACCGCCGACACGCCCTTCACCAGGCGGTGCACGAAAAATTCGTCCTTTAGGTCGCCGAGCTCGGTCGCGAAGGGGAAGCCCGGCGGCACCTTTTGATCCGTGGCTCGGACCTCGAAGCCGCGGCGCCGTAGCGACTGACAGCTGCTCGAGCCCAACTTGCCGGTGGCACCGGTGACGAGGACGACGGACTTTTCGTTCATGGGCTTCCTTTGACTTCAGCTTTCTCGATGGCTGCGCTCAGGCGACCTGGTTCTGGGCGCCGACGAACTCGCGATACAGCGCACAATAGGTGCCCCCGCGTGCGAGCAGCTCGCCGTGGCTGCCTTGCTCTTCCACGCGCCCGCCCGACAGCACCAGAACCTGATGCGCGTGCTGGATCGTGCTCAATCGGTGGGCGACGACCACGCTGGTACGGCCGGCGAGCAAGCGGAGGAGCGCGCGCTGCACTCGATCCTCCGTCACGGAGTCGACCGAGCTCGTGGCTTCATCCAGGATCAATACCCGGGGATCGGCCAACATCGCTCGGGCGAAACACACGATCTGGCGCTGGCCCAGGGACAACCCCACGCCGCGTTCGCCCACCGTGCTGTCGAGCCCCCGCGGCAGGGCGGCAATCATGTCCAGCACGCCCAGCGTCTCGAGCACCGCCTCGACTTGCTGCCGAGTCGCATCGGGGCGCCCGACGAGCACGTTCTCGAGCACGCTGCCGCTGAACAGGAAATTCTGCTGCGTCACGCAAGCGATCTGCCGGTGTAGCGAAGCACCGGTCATATCCGATAGATCGAAGCCATCAATCGAGATCGCGCCTCGAGTCGGCAGGTACAATTTGGCGATCAGGTTGGCGATCGTACTCTTGCCGCTGCCGGTGTGGCCCACGAGCGCGAGGGTTTCACCCGGCCGCACCACGAAGTTCACGTCGTACAGGACCGGGGTCCCTGCGTCGTATTCGAATCCGACGTCGCGGAACTCAATCTGGCCTTCGATGCGGCCGAAGTCGCGAGCGTCTGGAGCGTCTTGCCAGTCTGGGCGCGTGTCGAGCAGACGGAATACCCGTTCTGCGCCCGCCATGGCCGTCAGCGCCTGGTTGTATTGCTCGCCCACGATGGGGATGGCGTTGAAGAACGACGTCGACAAGAACAGAAACTGTATCAACGCTTCGACCTCGACGTGGCCGCCGAGGACTTGATACCCGCCCAGCACGATCAAGATCGCCAGGAACAGTTGGCCGTTGAAGCTCAACACCGGCTGAAAGATGGCCGCCATGCGGTGGGAGTGCATGTTGATGCTGGCGTGTTCCTCGATGCGTACGGCAAACGCGCCCGCATTGTGGTCCTGGCGCACGAAGCTCTGGATCTCACGGATGCCGTTGACCGACTCGGCGAGTGAGGCCGTCACGCGGGCAAAACTCTCGGAACGCGCGCGATAGGCGCCGGAGCTGCGTTTGCGAAAGTGCCGGGTGATCCAGAACAGGCCCGGTGCCATGGCCAGCACCACCACGAACAGCTGCCAGTCGTAATAGGCCATGAGCGCGGCCGATACGATCATGCTGCCGATCTGCACCACGCTGACAAAAAATACGTCTTGAACCCCGGTGCGGACCGAATCCACGTCGTGGACGATGCGCCCGATCAGGCGGCCCACCTCCGTGCGCTTGAAGTAGCTCAGCGTGAGCTTCAGCAGGTGTTCGTAGATCTGGTGCCGGAGATCGCGAACCACGTATTCGCCGAGCTGCAGCGCCAGGCGTGAACGATAAACGAAACAAGCGGCCGTAAAGCTCGCCCAGAGCAGGAACACGAGCGCTCCCACGGCCGTACCTCTGAGGTCGCGCGCGGCGATGGGACCGCTGATCACCTTGGCCGTCAGCCAGGCGATGCCCGGCAGCTGTATGGATCGCAACACCACCAACAGGAGCAGACGCGTGCGCAACTCGGCGTACGGTCTCGTGCAGCGAAACAGGCGGGCGATGATCGAAAAATCGAGCGGGCGCTGCGTGACGTCGGGCTTCATGGCCTGGCCTCCTGCCCGAAAGCGGCGCTCACCCCGGCAAACCCCTGCAGCTCGGCGGTCTTGTAATAGGCGCCGCGCGCCGCCATCAGCTCGCGGTGCGTGCCCTGCTCGGTGACGTGGCCATTTTCGATCACGATCACGCGGTCGGCGAAGCGCAAGGTGGACAGGCGATTGGCGACGATCAGCGTGGTGCGGCCCATCATCACCTGGCGCATGGCCACGAGCACTTCGGCCTCCGTGCCCGGATCGAGCGCGGTAGTGGGATCGTCGAGCAAGAGGACCCTGGGCTCGATGAGCACCGCCCGCGCCAGCGCGAGGCGCTGGCGCTGCCCACCGGACAGATTGGCGCCTTCCTCTGCCAAGAGCGTGTCGTACCCGTTGGGCAAGCGTTCCACGAACTCGTGCGCCAGAGCGATACGCGCGGCCCGTTCCACGTCCGCGCGCGACGCGCCGGGGTAGCCGAACGCGATGTTGTCGAACACCGATTGCTTGAACAGCAGCGTCTGCTGAAACACGACGCCCAGCTGGCGGCGCAACGAGTCCAGGTCGAAATCACGAACGTCGTGGCCGCCGATGCAGATGCGCCCCCCGCTCGCGTCGTAGAAGCGCGGCACCAAGCTGAGCAGGGTGGTCTTGCCGGCCCCGGTCGGCCCCAATACGCCGAGGCACGTGCCGCGTGGCACGTCGAAGCTCACGTCGGAGAGCGCGAGTTGACCGCTCGGATAGCGGAAGTCGACGTGTTCGAAGCGTACGCCACCCTCCGTTCGGCTGAGGACGGACTTGGCGTCGATGGGGCGCTCGGGGCTCTGCACATCGACGACCAGATCGAGGACTTCGAATACGCGGCGGGCTCCGGCTAAACTTTGCTCCAACGTGTTGACCACGCGTGCCATGGCGGAGATCTGCGCGGCGAATTGCGAGAGCAGGTTGGCGAAGACGATCAAGTCGCCGAGGCTCAGGCTGCCGTCGAACACCAGGTGGCCGCCGTAACCGAGCAAGAGCGCGACGTTCAGCTGGGATACAAAGTGCACGGCCGCGGTGAACTGGCTGGCCCGCGCGAAAATCTCCTGCTGCTGGTCGACGACCGCGTCGTTCTTGCGATCAAATCGGGCGAGCTCTTCACGTTCACGTCCGAAGACCTTCGTCACCACGACGCCAACGACGCCTTCGCTCATCGTCGCCACCATCTCGTCCACGCGCTCGCGAGTCTTCTGGTAGGCGGACTGCGCCCAATTCGAGAAGCGGCGAGTGAGCCACCAGATCAAGGGCGTTGCGCCCAAACAGGCAAAAGTCAGCCCGGCATGCGCCGTCAACATGAAGCCGGCGTACACCGACAGGCTGAGGACGAGGATGCCCCCCTGCAGCATCACCCCGTCCACGAACGACCGCGCGGACTGCACGTCGCTCGTGACGCGGTTGATGATGGAGGCGCTGCCGTTGCGATCGTAAAAGGTGAAGCTCAACCGTTGCAGTTTGTCGAACACGCGCGCGCGCAGCTCTGGCACCAGGCCGAGGTGCTGCACCTGGCCGCTCTGGAGCCCATGCGCGTAGCTGACGAGCGCATGCAGCGCTCCGAGGCCGAGCACCGCGCCGGCCAAGATCGTGAGCAGGTGCTTGGTCGAGATGCCGCTTGGCGGCTCGAACCCTAGAGGCCAGGCCGGCGGCGGCGCCGACGTGTCCAGCGCGTGCCGCAACAAGTCCACGCATAGGCCGAGCAGGCGCAGCCCACCGATGCTCAGCACGAGCAACAGCACCTGGTAGAGCAGCACCGTCAAACAGGCCGCGCGGTACTGCCAGGTGAGGCGGAGCAGCCGCTCGAGGGTGCGCGGTGGCGGCACGAGAACGGAGGACGACATCGAAGCGCGCGCCGTTTAGCAGAAACTGGGCGACTCTGCAGGCAACCCGCTGGCCCGTGGACCTGTTTTCGTCCGCTCCGGCACGATTTCAAATCTGAAAGCCGCGCTGGCCCGGCGGGCGTATTGGCTCGGAGCCCCTACGCCCAGCCGGCGCTGCCGGGCCCATTCCCGCGAGGCGACTGCGCCTCAGCGAGCGGCGACGACCGCGGGTCGCTTTGCCTCGCGATCGAAACGGTCGAGGCTCATCACCTTGGTCCAGGCGGCGACGAAGTCGCGCACGAACTTCTCCTTGGTGTCATCCGCAGCGTACACCTCCGCGATCGCCCGCAGCTGCGAGTTGGCGCCGAATACGAGATCGACCGAGGTCGCCGTCCACACCACGTCCTTCGTCGCTCGACTCCTGCCGTCGTAGGCGTCCTCATCGCCGGGCGCCTTCTGCCACTCGACGCCCTCGTCGAGCAGGTTGACGAAGAACTCATTGCTCAGGGTTCCCGGGCGCTTGGTGAGTACTCCGAGCTTGGAATCGCCATAGTTGGCGTTCAGCGCGCGCAGACCGCCGATCAGCACCGTCAACTCGGCGGCCGTCAGGTTCAGCAGGTCCGCTCGCTCGATGAGCAACTCCGGCGCGGGCTTCTGGTTCCCGCGACCGATGTAGTTGCGGAACCCGTCCGCGGTGGGTTGAAAGGCCGCGAAGGAGCTAGCGTCTGTCTGCTCCTCGGTCGCGTCGGTGCGACCCGGAACGAAGGGCACCTTGACCGTCTGTCCGGCGCTGCTGGCGGCTGCCTCCACCGCGGCGCTCCCACCCAGCACGATCAAGTCGGCGAGCGAGATCTTCTTGCCGCCGTTGCCCGCGCCATTGAACCCTTGCTGGATCTTCTCGAGCTCCGCCAGGACCTTGGTCAGCTCTGCGGGCTGGTTCACCTCCCAATCCTTCTGGGGCGCGAGGCGCAATCGCGCGCCGTTCGCGCCGCCGCGCTTGTCGGTGTCGCGGTACGTGGACGCGGAGGCCCACGCCGCCCGTACCAGCTGGGGACCCGACAACCCCGACGCCAGGATCTTCTTCTTCAGCGCAGCGATGTCACCCGCATCGACCAGTTTGTAATCGGCGGCGGGCACTGGATCTTGCCAGATCTGCGGCGCGGGTACCTCCGGGCCGAGCAGGCGAACGTGCGGGCCCATGTCCCGGTGCGTGAGCTTGTACCAAGCCTTGGCGAACGCCGCCTCGAACTCCTCGGGGTGCTCCTTGAAGCGCTTGGAGATTGGGCCATAGATCGGGTCGACCTTCAGCGCGAGATCCGTGGTCAGCATCATGGGTTTGTGGGTCTTCGACGGGTCGTGCGCGTCGGGCACCGAGCGCTCCGTGTCTCCCTTCGGAGTCCATTGCTGGGCCCCACCCGGGCTCTTGGTGAGCTCCCACTCGTAGTTGTACAGATTGTCGAAGTAGTCGTGCGACCACTTCACGGGCGTGTAAGTCCAGGCGCCTTCGAGCCCGCTGGTGATCGTGTCACCGGCCTTGCCCTTACCGTAACTGTTCTTCCAACCGAGACCCTGCTCCTCGATGGGCGCTGCCTCCGGCTCGCGACCGACGTGTTTGGCCGCGGCGGCCGCGCCATGGGCCTTGCCGAGCGTATGGCCACCCGCGATCAGCGCGACGGTCTCCTCATCGTTCATGCTCATTCGGCCAAACGTTGCCCGGATGTGCGCGGCGGCCGCGAGCGGGTCGGGCTTGCCATTGGGACCTTCCGGGTTGACGTAGATGAGTCCCATCTGAGAGGCGCCCAGCGGTTGCTTCAGGGTCTTGCCGTCCTCGGCGAAGCGCTCGTCCGCCAACCACTCTGTCTCCGGCCCCCAGTTGATGTCCGTCGGCTCGTACACGTCCTCGCGTCCGCCACCGAAACCAAATGTCTTGAAGCCCATCGACTCGAAGGCGACGTTGCCGGTGAGGACCATCAGATCCGCCCAGGAGAGGCTGCGGCCATACTTCTGCTTGATCGGCCAGAGCAAGCGGCGCGCCTTGTCCAGGTTGGCGTTGTCGGGCCAGCTGTTGAGCGGAGCGAACCGAATCGTCCCCGACGCCGCGCCCCCTCGACCATCCGTGACGCGATAGGTGCCCGCGCTGTGCCAGGCCAGGCGAATCATGAGCCCGCCGTAGTGACCGTAGTCCGCGGGCCACCAATCCTGCGAGGTCGTCAGCAACTTCGCGATGTCCTGCTTGACC
>JAYWEH010000224.1:0-11801 GCA_043780025.1 Deltaproteobacteria bacterium | reverse complement strand
ACGCTGGTTCAGCAGGCGCGAGCACAGAACCCGAACGTGGTGATTGCTGTCGCTCAGATCCAGCAGATCCGTCCGGCGACAGATGGCGACGCTGTCTTTGCACGAGCCCAGCAGTTGATCTCTGCCGTGCCGGGCTGGGCGCGCGCTCAAAGTCAACCGCAGTCACCGGTGCTCGTGGCAGACCTGTGGACCAACTCGAATCCGGCGGAAACGTCGGACGGCGTGCATCCCGACGACGCCGGCGCACAGCGCATGGGGCTCAACTGGTTCAACGCTCTGCGTGCCATTTTGAAGCCGGATTGACAGAGTCCGCTGAAGCCGGAGGCCGAAGGAGGCGCTTACCGGCACGTCGAGCCGAGCTGCGGCGCCGAGGCCCATTTCGATACAACTCGCTTCGGTGAGGAACGTCGAAGACCTGCGGCTTTGACTCACTTTACTGCACCTTCGAAGATCGGTACCCTCGAGCAGATTTGAAGCATCTGACGTCCTCCTCGATCGTCATCGTCGGCGAGAACGAGTTGCCCAGGCCGGGAACCGACACAATGTGCTGCCCGGGCCTGCTCAGTGCCTTAAACGAGCTCGGGCGCCCATCACGTCGTCCGTCGAAGAGGAACGGCCACCTCTTACCTGGTGTATTCTGTTTCCGGGTTCGGTTTCTTCCGGGATTCATGCAACAGAACGATCCAGATCGCACCGGGAGAGCTGGCGCTCCTGCAGGCGGGCACCTACCAAGAGTATGGAATCTCGCCGACTAGCAGGCAATGGGCCTATCATTGGGTTCATTTCGATGTCCAGCCACATTGGTGGCCCTGGATCCCTCTTTCGAACCGGGTCGAGCTCCAGGGGCTGAGACGGGTACTCGTCATTTGCCAGTGAGCAACTGATGCGCAGCAAGTGGGATGAGATGGCCGACAAGGAGGGGTTCGTCCTCATCGAGCCTGAAGGCGTCAAATGATGGCACAGTACAGATCAGCGGGGCTGACGCGGATGTGAACGAATGGCTGTCGAATGACAAGTGCGCGCAGGACCAAGTGACGACGAGCGGCGTCTGCAAGACTTACACGTCCTGCGAAGCCGGAGCTCAGGTGATGGATTGTCGTCCGCGGGGCGGTCACGATTTCGTCTACGCCAACAACCCAGACAACTACTTGGTGCCGGACAATGCCTGGCGGTTCTTCAAGCAATTCTCGCTGCCGTAGCCACCCATCACTAGAGGCGTTGAAGGTCTGAAGGTCGTTCCTGGCGCGTCGCCGCTTCCGCTGTTTTCGGTGTACTTTCCTCCCGATCAGGATTGCGAAGCACCAGCCGCTTGGAGCCGCAAAGCGAATTGACATGCCGTGCAACGCCGTGGAACCCGAGCCAAGCGCTGCCGTCAAGCTCGCCACCATTCGGCTCGACCTCAGGATAGACTTTGGATCCAGGCAAACACTGTCGTGACGGTCAGAGCGCGTGCGAAGAAGCCCCGCCTCCAGGATGCCCTGGCCCGATCTAGCCGTGGCGCGGCACGCCGCTCAATGGCTCGATCTTCGAAGGCTGCTCGAGGGCTTCCACTGTCAGAGAGCAATGACTGCGAGCGACCAGCGATGGCCATGGCATGGCTGACTAGATGTTCGCGAGGCCATTGCCAAGGCGAGTGACAACGATCTGAAGAGAATTGCCGAAGGGGCGCGGGCTCGACACCAGCTTAGCGGGCACCAGGTGGTCCGGTTGACACGTCTTGTCGTTCGGAGAAGCCAAGGAAGGTGCCGCCATCGCCATCGCCATCACCAATCACGACGAGCGCTGCTCTATGGTGAACTTCGACCCCGACTCGGCACGACCCAACCCGGAGGTATTGAAAGCGATCGTTCGGGTGAGCGACAACAAGGCCGGGGTCTACGGCGCCGTTATTCGACGCCGGGTCGCGGTAGGGCAACCAGTTTTCTTCGAGGCGGCTGTGTTTAGCCAAGGCCCTTACCAAGCATACGTGACGTCGCGCTCGGCAGGATAGGCGCGCACAGCGGCAATGGGTGGTCACTGACGAGCCCATAGCATCGGAGAAGTGAGCGCGAGCTGTAGCCATTTCGGCGGGCGTGGACCGCAAAAATGGGCGTGGAGCGCTGCATGACTCCGCGTTGCTACCGAGAGACCCTCGCATTGATCGGGTCTCGCGGCAGAACGCGAAGCGGGTCTGCTTCATGAGCGGGGCTCCGTTGCTCGCGGAGCCTCAACATGGGCGTCGAAATCCGATCTACTGCACCATCTCTTTGAGCGCCTTGATCGGAATCGCCTTGACCTTTCTGCTAGCCGGTTTGGCGGCAATGGTGATCGGCTCCTTGGTGAAGGGGTTGATGCCTTCCCGCTCTTTGGTGGCTGGTTTCTTTACTGCCTTGAGCTTGAGCAGCCCTGGGATGGTCACCTCGCCCGGGCTACCGCGCCCAACCAGTTGCTTGGCAACCAGCTCGGACAAGGCGTCGAACACACGCCCCACGTCCTTCTTTGAAAGCTCCGTTTGCTCGCTCACCGCGAGAATGACCTGGCTTTTTGTCAGTTTCGTTGTCTTTGTTGCAGCCATTGTTCCCTTTAATTGCTTCCTGGCGGGGTTCGCACAGGCGTGGACGGTCCATGCGTGAGCCGCGAAGCACTCTGATGCACCGCGGCTTCCTAGTCACTGGGCCTTGTGGGGTAGCAGCGACATTCCCGGAAATCTACTCCGAGCACGCGGAGCCCGTTTTCCGGGGTGGGCGCTCCTGAGCGCGTCGGCCGCGCCCGTCCGCGGCCACTTCGCCACTCCGAACTCCTGGGCCTGCACCGCCCCCAGCCAGCCCACCACCGCCTCCGGTGTTGGAGCGGCGTACCGGTCAGGTGTTGCCTCCGCAGTCGGAGCCGGGCGATCTCCTCGTCTTTCAGGGGCATCGCACCGCAGCTTCGCTCCGTGTGAACCGCCCGGGCAAGGGCCGCTGGGACCACGCTAACCGGTCGAGCTATAGCTGATGCGCAGCGCGGCGCAAGGCTCCCGGAATGTCAGCCGTCAGCGGGTTCCCATGGCCGAAGAGCAGGCAGTGCAGATCCGTTCGCTCGGCTTGCTCGAGCAACCAGGCGCGGAGCTGTGTGACATCGCGAAGCTCGCGCAGGCGCACGGCCCGCGCGATGCCGAAGCCTCCTCCCGGCGGCCCGAGCACCCTGAACAAGAGCCCTAGCCAACCCGACATGGAAACATTGCCCAGGCTCTCGCAAATGCAGAGCGCATGCCCGTCTGCGAGTCGCACGTCCAGCACGACGTCTTCCTGGATATTGCTGGGCAGCACGTACGCTTCCACGCCGTACTCCGAGAGGCCCTGCCCGGAGAGCTCGCTCAGGTCACCATCCACCGCCACGCCGCGCACCTGGCTGGGATCGGCGGCCAGCACTCGTAGCTGCGGGTAGCGTGCCTTGTAGAACGGCGCGTCCATTTGATGCCGGCGATGAGGGATGACCATCACCGCGGGGCGACCGAGCGCTTCCAGTGCGCGTAGCCCGTCCTCGTGCATCGCGATCACGCTGTACAAGAGCAGGCCACCGCTCGCGCCGCGCACGAGCGTCATGTTGCGCGGCACCGGGATTGCGAGCGATCCCGTCACCTGCCACAGGTTCGGTGCCAGGGCGACGGGCGGCCCATAGGGAAAGATGGGGGGCGTCATGGTGTGAACGATGCCAGCTCCGGGTTGCGGGCGATAGGCTCTCGCGCCGCGCTCCACTCGATTGAACTTGCTGGCATATCGTGACACGCTTCCCCCGATGGTGGCCGCAACTCAGGTCCGCTGCACGGCTGCTGGGCTACTGGCATTACTGGTCTTGGTCCTCGGGGAGCGCGGCGCCGCAGCGGGCTCGGTCAGCTGCGAGCCTGACCTGAATTGGGTCTTGCCCAACGGCATCGAGGTGTCGCTGGTGGCTGACGCTTCGCTGCCTGGGGCCGCGGTCGTCTTGGCGGTGGACGCTGGCAAGAGAGACGACCCGCTTGGCTACGCCGGGCTTGCCCATTTCGTGGAGCATCTGACCGCCCGTGCCAGGCCGCCCTTCGCGTCGGCATCCGATCTGTACACGGAGGCTGGCGCCTGGCTGGTCGATTCATCGGTCTCGAGGGACCGCACGGTGTATCGCGCGGTCTTTCCAGCGGCGCAGCTGGAGCGAGCCCTTTGGATCGAGTCCAGGAGGCTCGCGGTCGGACTGGATCTCCTCGGCGAAAGCGATGCCGCTGCCGAGAGAGCAGCACTGCTGCGCGAGCATGACGCCGAGCAGGTCGAGCCGTTTCGAACCGCGGAGCAAGTCGTGAGGCAGGCGCTGTTCGGGGCTGGTCACCCCTATGCGGCGTCGGACGCCACACCCGAAAGCCTAGAGCGGCTCACGTTGGAGGACGCGCGACGGTTCTTTGCGGCGTATTACGGTCCCGGGCACGCGCGGTTGGCCGTGGTGGGCGGCTTCGACGTCGAGCACGCCAAACGGCTCGTGCTCCGCTATTTTGGTGCGCTGAAGGGGACCAGCGGTAACGGAGCCACCTCGCGCCTCTCAGCGAACAGCAGCTGTACAAACCCATTCGTCGGGCAGGCGCGTCCAGCCCGGTTTGCCGCGCGTACGCGCCGGGTCAACGAAATGTTGATGTTGCGCTGGCCAGTCCTCACCGCGGAAAATGTCGAGGAGTCCGACAGTCTGTTCCGCGTACTCACGCGCCGCCTCTCCGAGGCCTTGTTGGAATCGCAAATCGGGGACATATCTCGCTTCGGTCTCGTACAGCTCGAGCTCGGGAGTTATTGGGCGCTCGACATTGACGTTATCCCGGGCAAGCCCTTCTTGATGGTGGAGCGAGTATTCAAGTCCATCCTGAAGGAGCTCGTTGAATCGCCACCCGAGCAGGCGTCTCTGACCGCGCTGCAGCAGTCTCGGGAGTTATCGCGGCACCTCGATGAGGAGTATGCGCTTTTCCGCGCCGGCTCCCTCGTGCAGCGCTGTGAACCGCGCGCCTGCAAGGCCGCGGGTGCGCCGCTGACGCCTGCGGCGTTCGGTAAGATTCATCGCTTCAGTATCGCGCAGGCGGTGATCTTGGAGTCTCAGCATGATGTGAACGCTCCTGATCAGGGCAGCGTGGTACCGCAATGAGGCGTTGGGTGCGTTGGCCCTGCGGGCTCCTCCTGCTCCTGCTCTCTGCATGCACGCCGAGTCAGTTGCCGTTACCGCCCGCTCCAGAGCCGAAGACGCTGGCGGACTTGGAGGCTTGGCGGTCGCCACCCGCGCTCGAGCCCCTTGCACCGGTACAGGTGGATTGGGCAGTGCAGAGCTTCGCCATTTCGAACGGCATTCGAGTTCATGTCGTCGAGCGGCCCCGCGACACTGTTACAGCGATCCGCTTGTGGGTGCCGTCACTGCGTGACCGCGGCGCTGGTCCTATCGTCGGAATGACGGAGTCCCTGAGGGCAGGCACCCGTGTGACGCCGGATTCGACATTGCTCAATCCCAAGCTGGCCGAAGTGGCCATCGGTGTGTTATCGCGTGAGTCCGGCACGGAGTTCTGGTGGGACGTGCTGCCTCGAGGGACACCTCGTGCCATCGAGCTCTTGGCGGCCTTCATTTTGCGGCCGGTGTTTGAGGAGCGAGAAGTTCAAGTCCAGCTGCAACGGCAGTTGGCGCTCATCCAGGCCTTCTCCGTGGGGATGGCCCATGCGTCTTTCCAGGCGCGAGCTGGCCTGCCGGGCCTGGGGGCTCGGGGCGTTCTGGCCGATGCCGACAGCTTGGTCAATTTGCGCGCCGAAGACCTGCACTCGCTTCACAGCTGCTCGATGCAGCCGAAGGATGCAGAGCTGATCGTGGTCGGGCCCGTCGTTGCGAGCCAAGTCGTGGCGTGGGCGCAGGCGGCCTTCGGTGATTGGAAACAGGTTGACCTCCTCGAGACTCCAACCTGCAAACGCTGGCAGGTAGCTCTGGCCCCGCAACGGCTCGACCAGCGGCTACTCGAAAAGCCCTCGGTGCAACTGATTCGGAGCGGCGATCGCGATCTTCACGTCGTGTTCGTCGTACCGGGGCCGCTCGCCAGCTCCGAAGACTACGCGGCTTTCCTGGCGCTTTCGCACGTCATGGAGCAACGGCAGTTGCGACGAGGTCGTGAGCTATTGCACATGGGTGCCAGCACGCGCATCAAGGCGGAGGCCAATACGGTTCCCTACCGCGTGTTACTCGAATTCGCGGGTGCGGTGGAGCCGGGGACGGCGTATGCAGAAGTGCGGCAGTTGCTCGCAGGCGTCCGAGGGCTTGCTGCCACTCTGACTGAGTCAGAGGTGGCCATCGCGAAACGCTGGGCCAGCGGGCAAGATGCTCGCAAGGTCTCGCATAGCCCGGGGCTGGCTAACTCCATGATCTGGGCGCTCGCCCACCAGAGACGCCCGGAAGAAGCCACCAGCTGGCCCAATTCAGCGCTCGATCTCACGCTCGAGGGGTGTCGGAAGGTGGCCGACCGATGGTTCACACATGCGCAGCCGTCCATTGTCTTGTCCGGTACCGCCGACGAGCTGGGGAAGGGAGAGAAACTCGGATTCGACGCCGACATTCGCGAGCGGTATTTGGTGCAAAGCTCGCTCTGAGCTGCGCTGGCCGGCATGAGTTGAGCTCGCGATCCAACCCCGGCGAAATGAGCTCGACCTCATTGTTCATATTGGCATCGAGTCGCCGAGCGCGCCGATCATTTCGTGACGTCGGCGCAGCGTCAAATAGCGTCGATTTTTCAGCGCCCGCTGCCAGCACGCGCGAAAGATTTCTGCAGCCTCCGCCTTCTGCGGGTCTGGGGTTCGCGGAAGTTCCTTGCGCGTGCCATCCAGATACTTCTTGCCACCGCGGTGATTGGCATATCGCCGGGCGCGAGTAAAACCCATCTGCAGATACTTGCGCGCCATGTCCATCCCGACGAAATCGCCGGCACGCCCGTACTCCAGAAACTTCCTCCAGATGGCGGCGGCCGATGCCTTCGCTAGAGCCGGCGTCGCGAAGCGCCACAGCGGTAACAGTTCGTCTTTGTAGGGTTGAACGGTCAGTACTCCTTCTTCTCCGCGTCCGATTCTGTAGCGGTGCGGCTGGCTGCGGTAATCCAACTGTTTCACCTCGGTGGCGCGCAGGCGAACCGCACCTCGCGCATCCGCGAGAAGGACCGGCCTTCCGTGCTGATAAGCGTCGACCTTGCCGCGCCGTTGCAGTTGCGCTGCGGCCGCTCGAACCGGTTCCATCAAAGGCCGCCAATCTTCGTGTTCTAATGCGCGGGCAATTTCGGATGGGCACGCCGTTGCGGTTCCTCGCTGCGCGAGAAACTCGAGCACCGCTTTTTCGATGTCTTTCCGCGACACTGTGCTCTTCATCGTCATTCGGCGCTGCTGGGTACGACGTACCGTTCGCGAGGCATTTCAACGCCCCTTGGAGTTGTTGCAGGAATTGTTGCAAACGCTGTGCCGGTTTGCGCTCGCGCAGCCGACTGCAGCGACACCGCACTGGCGCCTCGTCTGGACCAATGACGAAGGTGATGAGGGCGGGGCCGTCACCACGGTGACCTTCCAGGAAAAAGGCGGCCAGACGCTGCTGGTCATGCACGACCTCTATCTCTCGAAGGAAGCTCTCGACGGTGGCTCCGGGAGCGTGGATGGGATGCCCGAGACGTTCGAGCAACTAGACGAGCTTCTCGTCACCCTGGGCGCGAGCGGGGGACGGTCATGACGTCGTCGATCTACTGACGGTCACGCGCCGCGCGCGCACGGACCCTCGACGCCCGTTAGAGCGAACCAGTGAGCCCGAGCGCGCGCCGGCGACGACGGTGCGCACTGCAACCTCGAGCAGCTCGGCCTTCAGCCGACCTGACGAGCTCGCGTTCCACGCGTCGACGACCGCCCCGAGCATCCCGAGCAACAGCCGTGGGTCGGTGCCGTCGGGGAGCTCGCCGCGCGCGACCGCCCGCGTGACCATCGCGTACCAAGCGTCGCTGCGCTCCTTGACCGCGTCGCCGATGACGGCGCTGACCTCGGGGTCGTGTTTCTCCGCCAGCAGCCGCGCCCACGCCTGCCCCTCGACGCGGTCCTTGAAGCTCACCCTGCGCCGGAAGGCCTCGGCGAGGTCTCGCTCGAGGGAGCCCGTGTCGGGCAACGGTACGTCGTGCACGAACCTGCGCATCCACTCGACGGCGGCCGCTACCAGCAACGCCTTGCCGGGCCAGCGCCGGTAGATCGTGGTCTTGTTGACTCCGGCCGTCGCGCTCACCACGTCCATGCGAAATGCCCTGTAGCCGGACTCGGCCAGCTCGGCGACGGTGGCCACGAGCACCTGCTGCACGACGCGCTCGCTGCGCCCGCCGAGCACGCCCCTCGTTCGACGTGTCTCCGTTCGCTCGGTCAAGGTCCGCCAGGAAATATTATGACTGCGAGGATATGCCCACGCACGGGTGAGATGGCAAGTGCGAATTGCCATCTCGCCGCGTTGCGGATACATTGGGACTTGGCAACTCGAAGTTGCCTTTCGGAGATCCCATGCTCTGGCTTCATTTTCTCGTACTTCTTCGCCGGCGCCTTCTTCGCAAACTTCGTCCCGCACTTCGTCTCCGGTGTGCTCGGGCGCACGTTCCCGACCCCGTTCGCCTCACCCCCGTTCCGCGGGCTGTCGTCGTCGCGCGTGAACGTCCTGTATGGGCTGTGCAATCTCGCCGTCGCCTACGCGCTGCTCTCGAGCGTTGGAGACTTCGAGCCGCGGAGCGCACTGCACGCGGGCCCCTTCGGGCTCGGCCTTACCGTGTGGTCGCTGATGATTACGCGCTCGCTGGCGCATCTCCAAGGAGGGCAGGTCTGAGCTCCGGGGCCCCGGTCGGTGGTGTTCTCATCCAGTTCATCGAGCGGGCGGCAGCGACTAGACGGCCCCGGCGTGAAAACATCAGTCGCGCAGGCTCACTCCTCGACGTATTTCGGCTCGCACTCCACCGGGAAATTCACCGATCGGGCGATGAAGCAATATTCGTGTATCTGGTGATGGATCGCCGCGGCGCGCGCGAGGTCGGTGCCGCGCCGGACCCGGATTGTCGGGCGCAGCGTCGCGCTCAGAAACCGCCCCGCGCCGTTCGGGCTCGTTTCACCCACACCGAGCGGCGCGTCCTCGTACGCCGTGACGACGACGCCCGCCTGGCACGCGAGGTGCAGATACCAGAGCATGTGGCAGGCCGATAGCGCAGAGAGCAGCAGGTCTTCTGGGTTCGGTTTCGATGCATCGCCGCCGAGCAGGGGGTCATTCGAGCAATGAATGACGGGTTTGCCGGGTGTTCGCACTTCCCAGGTTCTGTCATAGCCGCGATACTCGGAGGTGCCTTGCCCGCGATCGCCCGTCCAGATGATGGTCGAGGTGTAGGAATGCGGTTTCGACATGAGTCAACCCTTTGGAGGTCGAAGCATACTGCAAAGGTCGCCAGCGATCGACGCCGCACGGACTCAATCGCGACGAGCATCGAGCAGGAACGTCAACAACTCTTGGGTCCTTCTTGCCTCCAAAGAGAACGCGCTAGCGCTGAGGACCCAGACGAACAGAAACATCCCGAGAGGCGGCGCGGCCACCCAACCCGCGGCCTCATTGAATGCCGCGTTGGCAAAGCCGAGCGTTACAACCAGAAGGCCTGAAAACCAAAACAGCAAGAAGAGCAGCGTTCCAAGGTGCAGCCGCATCGTGAGCGCGATGCAGCTGCCGCCCGAATTTGGTGTGATGGTGCCCCGGATTTGCGGCAGGAACGAATTGCGGGACGAATCGGTTCGCCGCATGGCAAAGGCCAAGCCAGCAACCGTCCCTTCGAAGGGACGCATGCCCGGTCCGAACCGGAACCAGCGCTTGGGCTCCACAGAGTCGGCCAGGATTTGCATTGCGACCGCTGCAGAGAGCGGACTTTGCAGCTCTAGCTTTCGGTACGGCAGGAGCGGCATTTCACGGCGAGCAAAGGGGTCCGACTGGGAAACGCCAAAGCATACGCGCTTCCGCACAGATCATCCATCCAGCACAGGCCGTCCCGTCCGGCGGAGTTGCTCGCGGCGCCGTTGCTGTGCTCGACACCACCCGTACGCGACAGAAGAACGACTGGCGGACCGCGGCCAGTACACCGCTGTTGCATCTGACGGCGTCCTTTTTCTGGGAGGTTGTCGTTCGCTGCCTTGCTGCCTTCGCCTCTGACGTCATATACGTTACAGTCGGCGCCGGGATGATTTCCACCGATCGAGTATTGATTACGAGCCGCTGCGCCCTTCGGTACCCGCAGCTAGTGGACGCTCGCTTCATCCTCGAGGTTGTGACGCATCCCGACTTCCCTAGGGAACTGCCCTTCGCCCAACTCACGACTCTCGAAGCCGTTGAAGGCGCCATAAGTCGTCGCCAGCAAAGATGGTGCGCCGGAACGGGCTTCAGTTGGTGCGTTGACGAACGCGCAAGTGGGCGTCTCGTCGGGATGGTCAGCATCAACCGTGAGGTGACGCCGGCCTACTGGAGCCTGGCTTTCTGGATCCATCCAGTGATGTGGCGCCGAGGCTTCGCAACAGAGATCGGTGCGGAAGCACTCAGGTTGGCGTTCTCCGAATTCGGCGCCGAGATGGTCGAGGCCGGCGCCGCGATGTGGAATGCGGCGAGCCAGGGAGTATTGGAAAAGCTTGGTTTCACCTTTAGCGGTGAAAATCCGGATGGATATCGAGTCGAAGGTCGACCCGTACATACGAGGGAATATGACCTGCCAGTTAGGGACTGGCGTACGCCGCCGCGTGAGGGTGTGGAATAGTGCCGCCGTATGACTCACGGTGAAGGCGGGCTTGGGCAGCTTCGCTCAACCTTCCCACCTTGCCTTGGTACACCCACAAGGCCGGCACGACCTTCAGCGACATGCTCGCCACGCTACGCCGCGCCTCCTGGAGCGAGCGACTTTTTGATCCAGCGCATCGAACAATAACCTGCGAAAACGTCTGCGCCCCCCTGGTCGACTACGTTGCCCGTGCCGCTCGACGTCTCCTCCAGCTGAGCCCGCAACGCGGGCGATTGCGGGAGGCCAACCCCGCAGCGCGCAGCGCGAGGACGGACGGGGCGGGGCATTTACCCCAAAATATGTCTAGAGCCTCGATTCGATAGAATCGAGGCTCAGCTTGCGCGGCGCACGAGCACGGTGGGTACCCGCAGGGCGTCGATCCGCTTCGACGCTTCAGCTTTGCTCAGCTTTGCTTCGAAGGCCTCACCTGCATGTTCGCAGAGCCTCTTCAGATAGGACGCCTGCGCGACTGTCATGGGTGCACTGCCGGTGACCCAATCGTCAGGCGCTCTCTCCGGGTGGCCATGGGGGCGCGTCTTCTTGGTGTTTTGCGCATTCATCATTGCACCTCGTACTGACAGCGTGGTGCTGACAATTTGTTTAGCAAGATGTGTTCGTGCGCGGGTCTGACGAAACTCGCGCTTCGCAAATTCGCCACATCTCCGAGCGCGCCCCCCTTCTGTGGCCTCGATATCGCCCCGTTCAGCGTACTGGTCATGCGGTGGAGAGATAATGGCAGGAGAATGAGCGGGCTTGCGCGCCCGCGCTTCGCAGCCCGCTCTCCCGCGGGTGAGTCGCCACGCATCGCCGCGTGAGCGGCGGCCAATAGCCGGGCGCTTAGTTCGCTCCACGCGCAGAGCGGGTTCTATTTGCCACGTTGAGGCGATCGCACCGCGCGCATATGGTCACAGAAGTAGCTACGACGTCGGCGCAGGGCGGCTCCCTCGTTCATTTACGCAGCTGCGCCCCGGCCGTGCTCGTTGCGCGGGGCCGGCACGAATCTTGT